>CAZLMI010000026.1:0-9405 GCA_964560865.1 Microcaldota archaeon | reverse complement strand
TCCACCTTGTGCGGCAATAATGGATTTTCTCAAAACACCCACCGCCATACCAGTTCTTCCAGTGTTTCTGGTTTTCTGACCACGCACTTTTTGGCCATATGAATGCCTATAACCCTTCCAACTGTAATGTTTTTTCATTTTTTCAATATCCTGTGTAACTGCAAAAATAAGGTCATTCATAATAACGTGTTTTGATTTGCCGTCAAATGGATTTTTATTCCTGTTTAACAGGTAATATGGAATATCATAATTCTCAAGAGAAAAAAGTACGCTGTCTATTTTTTCAATCTGGTCATCGGAAAGTTCACCAACCGGAATGTCCGGGGATAAACCCAGTTTATTTGAGAGCACATTGGAAACAGACAACGACAGTGTGTGGCTTAAACCCCGCACATTTAATAGGGAATGTTTAAGCGAAACATGGCCTTTGATATCTTTTCCTGCAATACGAACGATACCCCTGAAATTTGGTTTCTCTTCTTCAGATGGTTTCTCTGATACTGGTTTAACTTCCTTTTTTTCTTTTTTTGGTTTTTCACTTTTCTTTTTTGGATTAGCCATAGCAAGCACCTACACTCTGCGAATATTTTCAGTCTCAACTTCCGAAACATTATCTAATGAACGTATTTTTTCTTCGAGCTGGTCCATTCCGCCCTGATCATCATTCATAAGAACAGTTACCTTTAGTATCTTGATACCGAATCCCAGTTCCTCTTCTTTTGCAACCTGAACCTTAACCAGCTTATCAAGCTCCTGTTTTACTGATTCGGACTTAGACGAATCTTCCAGATAAAGCTTAAGATCGGCAGCAACATTATATTCTACCATTATAACACCTAAGGCCCCTCAAACCCATCGACATTGTATGGATTTTTATTCTTCCTGCATTGCATGCAACGAATAACCTTTGAATCACTAGCCGGGCTGGGAAATTCAGCAAACTCTTTAGTATTTCTACCACACGAAACGCAACGCTTCAAATAATCACCTAATTAAATATAAAATAACAGTTCGACTGGAAAAGTCGTAGGGATAATTTAAAAGGTATACTTATTTAAATACTGATGTTTTTAGCTGCCCGGTGATTTGCCGGGCTTGGAAACATAAAAAAAGAACAGTTTTTGAATATATGTGATAGTGTAACCATAAGTATGCCCCCGTAGTATAGCTTGGATAGCACACGAGCTTGCGGAGCTTGGAGCCTGGGTTCGAATCCCAGCGGGGGCGAAAATCTGTTTTTATTATTTTGAATTGTAATTAAAATTGCCGGTTGGAGAGATTTGAAAAATAAAATAAATGTATGATAAATAACATACATGAATCAAAACACATGATTGCGGGATTTCGTATAGCTATATATATCTTTTGATAATAATACCATATAAACTACTTTTAATGGTGATTATAGTGCAAGAAGGACAATCAGCAGCCAGATCAATGGAAAGTTCAGAAAAAAGCCAGCTCTCGTTTGTAGAGAAGAAAATGGCAGAACAGTTAAGCACAGAAACAGAGGATGACGAGGAAATAATGAAGTTCCTCAAATCAAACGAACAAAAGATAGTCATAGTCGGCACTGGTGGAAGCGGAAGCAACACCGTAGACCGGATATTCGAACTCGGAATCAAAAGCGCAGACCTGGTTGCAATGAATACTGACGCCCGCCATCTTTTGAAAACAAAGGCACAAAAGAAAGTAATACTTGGCAAAAAAGTAAGCAAAGGACGGGGTGCCGGATCAAATCCGGATGTCGGGGAAGCGTCTGCAAAAGAGTCGATAGAAGAAATAAAACAGATAGTTCAGGATGCTTCACTGGTATTTATAACCGGAGGAATGGGTGGTGGAACGGGAACGGGAAGTGCGCCGGTGATAGCAGAAATAGCAAAATCAATGGGTGCACTGACAGTGGCTGTAGTGACCCTGCCATTTACCTCAGAAGGAAAAATAAGAATGGAAAATGCGATTGCAGGAATGGAAAAACTAAAGAAAAATACGGACACATTAATAGTAATCAGAAATGACAAACTGCTAAGCCTTGTACCGGATTTGCCATTGAACACGGCATTCAAGGTATGCGATGAAGTGCTTGCAGGTTCGGTCAAGGGAATAGCCGAACTGGTAACAAAATCCGGCCTTGTAAATGTTGATTTTGCAGACCTGAGAACGATACTTTCACAGGGGGGATACGCAGTAATAGGCCTGGGTGAAGCTTCACTTGATGCGAAAAAAGAAGACCGTGCAAGGGTGGCGGTAGAAACCGCGCTTAATTCTCCCCTCCTGGATGCAGACATAAGTTCTTCAACAAAGGCATTGATAAATGTAATTGGTGGAGAGGATATGACACTCAAGGAAGCCGAGTATGTTGTTGCAGAAACATCGAAAAAAATCAACCAGAATGCACACATAATATGGGGTGCCAGGCTAGACGAAAACATAAAAAAGTCTTCTATGCGTGTATTAGTGGTACTTGCAGGAGTCAGATTCCCGAAATACGAATATAAAGCTCCGAGTGCAGAAGTCGAAGAACTGGATTTGGATTTAATAGCATAAGGTGAGATGACTTGGAAATTAAAGAGATACTGAGAAGATCGATAAGGATATTATATATTTCAAAAAAACCATCAAAAGTTGAGTTTACAAAAGTAGCAAAAATAACTGGCATAGGAATGATATTGTGCGGGATAGTCGGCTTTATTATGGCCTTCTTACTTTCGCTTATTTAGGTGCGCATATGATTTTTACCATAAGAGTAACGTCCGGACAAGAAAAAATAATTGCAGGCATTTTAGTAAAAAAAGCACGTGCAGAAAAATTGGATATTACATCACTGGTCAATGTTGAAAATGTGAAAGGATATCTGTTTGTAGAAGCACCGGATGAAAATACAGTAGTGAAATTAATACAAAAAGTAAAACACGTGAAGGGCTTTTTGAAAAAACCAATAACGATACAGGAAATAGAAAAACTCATTCAAAGCACACAACAACCAAGCTTACAGGTAGAAGTTGGCGACATCGTGGAAATGACATCCGGGCCATTCAAGGGAGAACGTGCCAAGGTAATCAAGATAGAAGAAGCAAAGGACGAAATTACCGTGGAGCTTATTGAAGTCGCAGTTCCGATTCCGGTAACTGTGAAAAGCAGGATTGTGAAGCTGTTCCAGAAAGCTGAACAGAACAGCCAATAATATTTTTTCTTTTTATTTATTTAAATAAGCTAATTTTTTAATTTAAAAAAAATAATCGTATTTAAAATATGAATCAATAAATTGTATGATAATTACGCGGTTGTAGTCTAGCGGTAGGATCTGAGCTTCCCAGGTTTCCGTTTCCTGTCTGGGATTTCATATTCTGATTGCAGACAAAACAGAAAACCGGAAACGGAATAAGTTCATGACCCGGGTTCGAACCCCGGCAGCCGCAATTCAGGTAATGCGCATGAACGAATATGAAGAAAAAATAAAAAAATACATAACGGATAACAATATTCAGGCAGAACATCTTAGTTTCAAACAATCGTGTCATTCTGTAGACGATGCTGCAAAAACAGTAAATGCCAAACCAGAGGATTTTGTAAAGAATATTTGTTTAATTGATTCTGAAGGAAATCTTATTGTTGCAATTGTAAAAGGAGAAGACAGGGTAAGCACCACTAATATTTCTAAAAGTTTAAGTATCGCAAGACCACGCATCGCCACCACTGATGAGATTTTGAAAAAAACAGGATATCCATGTGGCGGAACGCCATCATTCGGATATGCTGCAAATTTTTTGATTGACACGCAAGTCATGGAAAAGGAGTTGGTGTATTCCGGTGGCGGGTCGGAAAACTCATTAGTAAGAATTTCCACAGCAGAACTGCAGAAAGCCAACAATGGACAAATCGTTAAAATTAGAAAGTGACTGGAAATGGCGGGCAATAGCAAAAAATCCATGTGGGGAAATGAAGACAAAGAAACACTCGATGTTCTAAATTCTGCAAATCTTGGAGGAAACTGGCTAAACCTGGCAGCAGGTGATGGAAGATACAACAATCTTCTTTTGAAAAAGGCTGATTTCGTAATTGCAGCTGACATCGATGAATTTGCTTTAAAAAAATTGGAGGCAGATACGCCAAATGAAGAATTAGGAAGACTTAGGATACTTGTTTTTGACGTTACAAAAAAATTCCCATTTAATGCAAATAAGTTTGATGGAATTCTCTGTACTGGAACATTGCACTTGTTCAATAAAGAAATTTTGCAAACCATTTTTTCTGAAATAACACGAGTATTAAACCCCAGTGGAAGAATTATAATTGATTTTGCAACGGATATAAAAAGAATAACCAAAGATGGAAAACAAATCCACATTGTAGAAAACGAACCCCGATATACCATGAAGGAAGCTATCGAATTATTAAAAACAGCATTTAAAGATTATAAATCAGAAATTCATGAGTATAATGTTCCAAAAGAAACCGTGAAGAACAAAAATGGAGAATATGAATTTGAATGCAAATATATTTTATTGATTGCAGGCAAGCCATAAATCCCGGGGAAAAAACGAGTATTGTGTATATTATAACAAAAAATCCGCAGACAACAATCAAAAAAGCAAAAAATAATGCAAAGTTATTTCAAAAAAAATATTTTTTTTTATTTTCTGAGAAATTTTTTCAAAAAAAGCAGAAAAGTTTATAAGGCTGCTTCTTGTAAGAGTCTTATCAAACAAATAGGGGTGAATAAAAAATGGTAAAGAAAAAAGCTAAAAAAACAGTTAAGAAAAAAGTAGGCAAGAAAAAATCCGCCAAGAAAAAAAGATAAAAAATAAATTGGCGGTCGTCGATTAGACCGCCTAATAATTTTTAATTAAAACACTAATTATATATCGGAAACTGCCCACAAAGTTCAGAAACCTGTTTTTTGATTTTCAGCTTTAATTCAGAATCATTCGGATTTTCAAGAACTTTAACAATCATTGACGCGACATGTTTCATTTCAGACTCTTTCATTCCACGGGTAGTAAGTGCGGCAGTACCCAGACGTATCCCACTTGTAATGAATGGACTTTGCTTGTCAAACGGAATAGTATTCCTGTTTAGAATAATTCCGGATTCTTCAAGCGAAATTTGCGCATCTTTTCCAGTGATGCCTTTCTGAGTCAAATCTACAAGTATCAGATGGGTTTCAGTTTTTCCGGCAACAAGCCTGAGCCCGGATGAAACCAATTCTTCCCCAAGAACTTTTGCATTTTTTACGACCTGGGAAGCATACTGTTTGAACTCAGGCTGCAGAGCCTCGTGATAACAAACAGCTTTGGCTGCAATAATGTTCTCAAGAGGACCGCCCTGCATGCCTGGGAAAACCGCCTTATCAATCTGTTTTGCGTTTTCTTCTTTGCACATAATCATCGCACCACGAGGTCCACGAAGAGTTTTATGTGTCGTAGACGTAATTACATCTGCAAATTTTGCCGGATTCGGATAAACTCCGCCCGCAACAAGACCTGCGAAATGGCTTATATCCGCCATCATCACAGCACCGACTGCATCGCAGATTTCCCGAAATGCCTTGAAATCAATAACCAGCGGATAGGCAGTATACCCGCAGATAATCAGTTTTGGTTTTTCTTCTTTGGCTTTTTTCATAATTAAATCATAATCCAGATCCTCGGTTTTTTCATCAACACCATAGGAAACCGGTCTAAACCATTTTCCTGAAAAATTTACCGGAGAACCGTGAGTCAGATGCCCGCCATGAGAAAGTTCCAGACCCATGAATTTATCACCTGGCTCAAGGTATGCGAAAAATGTGGCGACATTTGCACTGGCACCAGAATGAGGCTGTACATTAGCATGGCCAACATCAAATAATTTTTTTGCCCTCTCGATTGCAAGCGTTTCTATCTGGTCGATATACTGATTCCCTGCGTAATATCTTTTCCCAGGGTAACCCTCGGCATATTTATTGGTAATGACAGAACCTGCGGCTTCCATAACCGCCCGGCTTGCATAATTTTCAGAAGCAATAAGTCTAAGGGTATTTTTTTGATACGCAAACTCATCCTGGATTAAACCATAAATCTGGCCATCAGTTTGTTTCAAAGACATAAGAAAACCTCCACAAAATAAAGAAGTTTGAGAAGGATTAAAAGACTATTGGGAAAACAAGTAATAACTTCATGCTGAAATTTGGCTTACTGGTATCCCAGTTGTTAATCCAGCAATATAAACATCAATATTTACGCCGAGATCGCATAACCCGGTATTGCGCGTGCCTGGAAACGAGAAAAATATTTGCTCGCCATTAAGCACGTCCCTTGTGGATTGGGAGTTCAAATCTCTCTCTCGGCGATTTTGTTTCACAAAATAGACGTACAAAAAAACTTTCGGTTTTTATTGGTTTCCATCCATATATTGGGCATGGGGAACGAAGATAGTGACGCATTTCAAAAAGCAGTAAACCGGATAAACTACGCCCAGGAACATAATGGAGCTGAACGGATATTCTTTTGGGCAAGCAGGGAAAAAACAAGAAATGGAAAACGAATAACAATTTACCATAATGGTGCGGATTTTTTTGTAGATAACCCCAATGGAAGCAAATCCAGCATAGGAGTACCTTCTGAAAAGGCAGTTTTTATTGGCAGATGCACGCAAGAAATGAATGCGAGCCTGGGGAATGCACTAGTATTCTTCCTGCCTGAGAACAAAGAAAAGAACTATCCTGCCCATTTTATGATTATGGCACATCTGGGTTCGAAAAATTTATTGCCTAAAAAGTACATTGGAAGGGAATTTAGCAATGAACCCGGCAAGGACATCACAATTGCACAAACACGGGGCATTGCCAAAGGACGGGATAATCACATTCATGTATCGGTCACCAACGAGTTTTATGGCTTTGGCAGAAACGAATCCTGGACTGTTGATTTTTTTATGCAAAAGTATAAGGATGGAACCCTGACTGAATTTTTAAAAGGAAGAAATTTTTTTGCCATTGTACCAAAAAAAAGACAGGATAGAAGTGCATATGAAAATCCGATTGTATTGGTCGAATCAGGGCAATTGAAGTTCAGCGCCAGGAAATTGACGCATAAGAATAAACTGCAACCAATTCCGATTGTAAAAATGAATCTTCCCGGATATCTGCAAGACAGAGAACATGCACACGCAAAACCGAATATTCTTGCAATGAGATAACGATGTGATTCTATGGCATCTTTTGACGAAATTATTACAATACACTTTGGAGAAATTGCCCTGAAAGGGAACAACAGGGCCCATTTTGAATCGATTCTTTTGAAGAATATAAATGCACAAACCGGCGTAAATGCAGAAAAAAAAGAAAGCCGCATGATTATCAGGGAAAATAATGAACAGATACTTGGGTCATTGGACCGTATCTTCGGAATAGAATGGTTCGCACCCGGATATTCATGTAAACCGGACATTGATGAAATATCAAAAGCAACGCTCGAACTGGCAAAAAATCTTGGAAATAGAAAAATAAAGCTTGAAACAAAGCGAAGCGATAAGAGATTCCCGATAACTTCTCCGGAAGTTAGCATCAAGGTTGGAAAATTCATTGAAAACAATGGAATCGGAATAGACGTGCAAAATCCGGATGAAATAATAAATATAGAGGTATTGAGCAATGAAGTGCTGGTAACCGGAAAACGACAGGCTGGGATTGGCGGGCTTCCGCTGGGGTCTTCTGAAAAATTACTTTCCCTGCTTTCAGGCGGGATAGATTCTCCGGTTGCTTCCTGGATGATGATGAAACGGGGGTGTACAACCGATTGCCTGCACATACATTCCAATACAAACAATCAGGAAGTGTTAAACTCAAAAATGAAAATGATTATGGAAACCCTTGGAGAGTATAGCCCGAAACCACTACGGATGTTTGTAATCCCGTACCATGAATTTTACAAAAAAACAATCAGTATTGATTCCAGGATAGAACTGGTTATTTTCAGGAGATACATATTAAAACTTGGGAACCGGATAGCAAAGGAACACGGTCATTTTGGATTAGTAACGGGAGATAGTGTCGGACAAGTCGCATCCCAGACATTGGAGAACCTGCTGACAACCGATGCTGCATCCGAACTTCCGGTATACCGGCCGTTAATAGCAATGGATAAAAAAGACATAATCACAATTGCAAAAAAAATAGGAACTTACGAAGCTTCAATAGAACAATATAAGGACTGTTGTTCTCTGGTTGCTGAAAAACACCCGAAAACAAAGGTAAAGATAAGCGAGGCAATGGAAGCAGAGGAAAAATTGGATGAGGTAATCGAAAAAAACATGAAAGAAATAGAGGTTTTTGAATTTTAAGGCTATTCTTCTTCGTAGGACTCATAGAATAAATCGCTAAACGCATAAGAGACCGGGTCTTCTGCCAGACCATTAGTTGCATCCGAACCGGTAAGCATTGAACCGGTGTCCGGAAGAATCAGATAAAGCTCCCCGTTCCAGGAAAAACCGACATATGTCTTCCCGCTTTTGGTTACCATGACCTTCACATCCTTTGAATCGAGTGCACGAAAAAGGGCTGCCATGAGAATTGCTTTATCCATAATACTTGCCGCACCGACATCCGCAATATCCTTAAAATCCATCCAGAAGGTAACTGCATTGCGAAATGTTTTCAGATTACGGACATAGACAAGGATTTTTTGTACTGCTGAGAAAAAATGCTTATCGTAGTTATATGGCTGCAAATCCTCAATTAACCGGTCTCGAAATTGCTTGACATAATCATCATACGGGGAAACCCGCTGCCGGATTTCTGATACAGACCGTTCCTCATTTTTATTGACAAAATCCTTATAACGATTAACAATCAGTGTATAAATTTTCAGTTTGGTTTCAGTATCCAGTCCATCCATCAAAGTATTATGGTTCAAAAAAAATAAAAACCATGGCATAACGTACCACATATAAATATTTGCATCACAATAGTGAAATATGAATTCTGATTACATAATTATAGTCACAATTGCCGCTATTATTTATGCAATAGCTGCACGAGTCTTACAGCAGGCATTAATTAACCAAAAAGAGGTAAAGGAGATACAGGAGGAATCAAAACAGCTATCAGATGAACTAAAAAAAGCGAAAGAAGCCAACGATAAAGCCAGAATGGAGGAAGCAACAAAAAAACAGCTCGAATTTCTTCCAAAGATGAATAAAATGATGTTTGCCCAGTTCAAACCGATGATATTCATAATAATAATATATATAGGAATGACTTGGTTCCTGGCGCAAAATGACCCGTTTCTGAAGGATGATATTGTACTTAATTTGTCCGACATGGGAAAGGAATGTGACAAAATAGCTGGAGACGGATTGTTCACCGCATGTTTACAGTTAAATAATGGAAACCCGGGCGTGTGGGTGCTGAATGCAAAGGCAATG
>CAZLMI010000025.1:9329-9564 GCA_964560865.1 Microcaldota archaeon | reverse complement strand
AGAATATCAAACAAAGAAAACTTTTTGAGGAGTGAATATGCCAGTAAAAGTAACGGTCAAAAACGATAATTTGTCCTTCGAAGCAGGAGAGAACGAGTCTTTGCTTGAACAACTGAAAGAAAAAACATCCATGCTTTTCGGCTGTGAAAAGGGCTACTGTGGGGTATGCGTATGCCATATTCCAAAAGGCGCAGACCTGCTGGCAGAAAAGTCACCGGAAGAAGCAGAAGTGCTC
>CAZLMI010000025.1:7941-9266 GCA_964560865.1 Microcaldota archaeon | reverse complement strand
AAAATAAAAAAAGGAAAAACAGAAGGAGAAATAATCATCGAATATTAGCCTAAGTTAATTTTGGCGTTTCAACAATTATCTTTCCTGCCATGCTCGGATAGTTTATTGACTGGTAGTCATATGTGCCTGCGGTTGTCATTTTTACTGTTGCGTTTGATCCAGAAGATATCATTTGTGTATCAAACTCAAATCTTAGCAAATAGTCTGCATTTGGATCGCTGATGCTTGTTGCAGACCTCGGATATTTTCCGTTGTTTACCCAGGTTATGCTGTCAGTTGCATTCACAGTTATTGTTGCCGGAACGAATGTGAAATCATTTATCACAACCTGATAAGTTTTTGGCTGGTATACTGTTGATTTCTGAACTATTGTAAACTGCACATATTTTGATATTTCAGGAGAGTACGAACTTCCGTCATTTTTTACAAGTTCGACCTTGAGTGTATGTGCACCGACTCCAACACCTGTCAAAGTATTCGTCTTACTAAAAGCATCCTTGGGACTGGTGGATGAATCGAGAGTCAATACAAAATATCCTTCTCCATCCTTTACCTGGCTGCCCTTTGGTTTTATTATCAGATTTTGTATGTCCAGTGTTACTGTTACATCTATAGTTGTGCCGGTTGTCTCAATTTTTGCCCCGCTTGCAGGCGCAGTTATGCTAAATGACGGATTTACCGTTGGTTGGGTTATTATCGGAATTGTCGGTGTGGTCTGGTTTGTCGGGGTTGTTGGCGTTGTTTGCTGTCCAATGCAGCCAAAACAAAGCAAACTCACAAGGAATAAACTTATAATCACATTTTTCATATTTTCACCTTTATATATTATTGTATTACAAATCCACTATTTCCAGATTTGCCTGATGTTTACTATTTATTCTTGGGCAGCAATAATATTTAAACCTCTTCTTGAACTAAAAATACATATGATTCAGGCAGTTATTTTTGATTTTGATGGCGTGGTTGTGGAAAGCGAATCAGTGCACTACCTTAGTTTTTGCAAAACGCTCGAACCTTTGGGAATTTCGATTCCTAAGGAGCGCTGGCATAAGGATTTTGCAGGTACAGGTTCAGTAAGCATCATTTCCACTCTTTTCAGGGAGTCCGGAATAAACGAGGACGTTTCCGGGTGGGTTGAAAAACGCAAGAAAGTTTATGCAGATTTTGTAAAAAAAGGAATGGTCAGGCAAATTTCAGGCATCCGGGAATTTATCACAGACTTAAAAAAACGGAAAATAAAAGTTGCAATTGCATCCGGCGGGCACAGGCAGAACATCCTTCTTGTTTTGGAATCCGCCGGTCTTTTACATGAGTTCCCTGTTATT
>CAZLMI010000025.1:1376-7931 GCA_964560865.1 Microcaldota archaeon | reverse complement strand
CCTGTTATTCTGGGTGCCGAGGACTTCAAAAAACGAAAGCCCGACCCGGAAGTATTCCTGCTTGCAGCAAAAAAACTCGGTGTTTCCCCTTCGGATTGTCTTGCAGTTGAAGATTCTTTGCCTGGCATTGAAGCAGTGGAACGCGCAGGCATGAAAGTTGTTGTGATGGATTCTCCTGCAACCCAACATTTAAATAAGGAACAATATACTATTATTCATAACTTTTCGGAATTTCCGTTTGAGTTGTTGTTATGATAAAACTTGAGCTGGACCGAAAAAAACACAGTATCTGTGTAAGTGAACCATCCAATGTCAGTTCACTGCAGAACGGTTTTTACGGTCGCATGGAAAAAGGCGCGATTTATCTTCGTCCTGAAGAAGCCCTTTACATTATGGATATACGTAATGGCAAAGCGTATGATGATTCAGGCAATTGCTTCTCATTTAACGATGTTGCCAATCTGTTTTCAAGGCAAAAAAAACTCATTGCGCGTTATTTAACCTATAAGGACTGGAGGGACAAGGGCCTTGTTTTGCGGGATGCAGACGAACTGTCGGAATCTTATGGAAGGACATCGATATACAAATACCAGAAGTCATTGCTTGCAATGGATTCATATTCGTTTGAGGGAATGTTTTTTGCAGACGATCTTATTACTATCATTGATGATGAAATCGTTGGGAAGAATTTATATGAGCGCTATTGGTTTGGCCAGTTTGGTACATACAAGGCTTCCCATAGAGGGAAAATATCAAAATTCGATGTTTTTGAAACACTATTTCTTTCAAAGCGCGGGAGTCTTAAGCTGAAAAATACCAAGCCACAGTCCGTTCTTCAGGAAGCAAGACGCAGGATAAAATATTTTGACGAGCTTTATTCTGTTTATGAGGAATGGAGAAATGCCGGCTATGTAATTAAGACCGGCTTTAAATTCGGCACCCATTTCAGGATTTATTTTCCGGGCGCATCCCCGGTCAAGACTGGTGATGAATGGATGCATTCAAAGCATGTTATCCATGTTTTCCCCAGAAAGGCAAAGTTGCTGATCTCCGAATGGTCCCGTGCAATACGCGTTGCACATTCTGTGAAAAAAACATTCATTCTTGCGATTCCAGGGAAGAAAAATCCTGTAAAAGTTAATCCAAAAAAGCCCCGTCTTGATTTTATTCTTTATCACCGGAAAAAGGATGGTATTGAAACACCCAAGGCAGGCAAGCCCAGATTTTTGATGTATTCGCTTTCTGAAGACGAGTATCTTGGCGGTGAAGAGCTTGCAAAAGCACTTGCAGAATGCCGGCATTTTGGGCTTGAGATGATGATGGCAATATCAGACCGTGAATCATCCGTAACTTATTACATGATAAAATCCATCGAGCTTCCGGGAAGCGATTATGAATACTTCGAAATAGAATGGATTCAACCCTAGGTTTCATCCACAACACCCAAAATTCTGCGGAATTTCAGGTTCGAGTGGATTCAACCCTAGGTTTCATCCACAACACCCAAAATTCTGCGGAATTTCAGGTTCGAACGCATTCGTTGCATCTGGGCAAGTTTTATAAGAAGTTTGCATTCATACTAATTCCGGTGTAATCTTGAAAATCAGCATATTCGTATTTTTGGCATCATTCATTATATTATTGTCCAGCGTATCGGCAGAATATGACCCTGCCGGCTGGGCTGCCAATCTTTCTGCAGAAAAATGCAAGGATGTTGGGACACAGGCAGTTTATATCTGCAATGGTGATGTGGTAAAAGTCGTGTGGAATAACTCTTCGAAAGGAAGCACGTTTTACAGGCCGGATGGGATGATAGTCGATTGTCCTTCTGTATCCGCTCCCCAAATGGGTGCACTATGCCTTCAGATGTTTTTACCAAATTTTTGTCCTTCCCTAAGTACTGAATGCGGAGTTTCCGAGCCAGTGGTGTTTCCAGGGCAACCGGACAGCCCGCAGACTAATGCTTCCAAAGTTAATTACACCCCGCCTGTTCAGGTGACTCCGACTCCCACTCCGCCATCAGTGCAAAATCAGACTGTGCAGAATACTACTATTCCAAAAAAAACTATTACCAGCACCCCGGTTAAAAAAACCGAACAAATTGACGATTCGTTTATTCTGCCTTTAGTGGTTGCAGGTGCGGGTATTGCCCTTTTGTTTTTCCTTTATACAATGTTTAAGGGAAGCATAAGGCGAAAAGCAGAGTGAATTAAATAAACTCTGCCCTTCTTATAATTGCTGTTCCTGACTTATGTTCATTTTTTCTGTTGGCTGGATTTTGCTGTTGCTGCTTCCCCGGCAATCATATAAACATCGGTTTGGTCTGCTGGTTTTGCAGGAATAATCCCTTTATATTTAGCATCCAATAGTTTAGCGCATGCAGCCATATACTCTTGCCTGTCCTTGAAAATTCCCTGAAGTTCTGGATTGGCGTCATAGTAGCTTTCCAAACCCTTTTTCCATTCTACCGGGGCTACTGGCGTTTTATCACTGGGTTTTGCATTTAAATATAAATTCTCCCCCATGGTACTTTCCAAGATTTTTGTTCTTTCACCATTTGGTTCATATGCTTCTACAGTTTCCTTTGCGCTATGGCCTTTGCCCTCATCCATATATCTGTCCATGCTTTCAAGTAACCGCCCTATCTTTTCTTTGTCCAATACTTTACCAGTTGTTCTTTCCAATTCTCCTGATTGTACCGTCTCAAAGAATGTTCTGATTTCACTGAATTTGAAAAGATGGTCATATCCGGTTTGTTGTTCAGCGGTTAACCCAAGATCGCCCATAAGCTGGTTTCTCTCCTGTGCCTGAATTTCTGCTTGTGATAATTCTTTTGCCCATCCTGCGCTTACGGTCAGTTCGACTACCCGTTTTCCAATTTCTCCCCATGAAACAGTTGGTACTGGGGTTTGTTCGGTTGATGTTTGTGCTGGGGATTCAGATACGGGTCCGCGTTTTCTTCTTCTTTTTGCGAGAGCTTCTGCTTTTTTAGCTGCTTCTTCTTTTTCTGCAGTTATTTTTGCTGTTCTTTCATCCATTGCAGTTTTTACCTGCTTTGTTTCACTATCCAGTTCCAATCCTATCAAAGCAACTATCCTCTCTGTATGGTCTCCGGTTAACCGGTAATTGCCCTGCATCAAGGTTCCCATAATTCCACGCGCTTCCGGATTGGCAAGCAGGAAATCTATTGCTGCAGGAGTTCTTACTCCGTACTGTTGCATTATTGCAAGTCGTAAACCTTCTACAGTAACCCCTTGTTTGTAGCCTTGTTTTACCATCCATCTGTCAAATTCCTCTCCAGTTGGCATTGGCTTCTTGCTGGTCTGCATGTCCATTAATTGTGCAACAAGTATTTCCACCTTGCTTGTTCGCGTATATACTGGAACATCCACCACGCTTGTTGTTGTTTTTGGTCTGTATGCCTTTGTGCCTGTTTTAACCCATTCTCCTGCTTTATTTTGGGAAACTATATTTACATTTACTCCAGCATATCCGGTTATATCCACTTCTTCAAATGGTCCTTCTCTCAGTTTTCCCTGTGCGTCTTTTGTGTAAAATCTGGGTGCCATTGTAACTGTTCTTGTTTTTGTAACCGGAACGGATTTTTCACCAACTTTTTCATATTTTCCTTTGTTCCATCCATACACCTGTGCATTTGCAATTTTGCTTCCAGTTCCGATATTTACTCTCTGTCTATCTCTGGTTTCCTGCAATTCATCTGCAGTGTTTAATACAAGCCTTGCCGGGTCTTTCGGATCCCACATTTCTCGTGTTTCAAATCTTTGGTAAACCGGCTGTTTTTGCGCGTTTTGTCCCCACCATTCAGGGTGTCCTTTTATTCCAGCTGAGAACATTTCGGTAATTTTTACATCCTTTTCCGTTCGTTCTCTTCCATATTCAATTCCAGTATACCATGCCCACAATTTATTTGCCAGTTCCGGATGTTCATTCAGGAATTTTTGCTGTTCCGGGTTTCGTATACCTGCCATTTCCCAGTATTTGTTCTGTTCATCTGGTTCTGGAACCCAGTTGATTCCGCCTGCCTGAAGGTCGGTTGTGACATCCGGAGTTCGTATATCTCCATGCGGATCGAATGAAACTCCAAATGGTTTGTATGGTTCCAATCCGCTTATGAATTTCCATGGCGCATGTGGGGTAAGTGCTTCTGCAACCATTTCCCATTTGCCTCCCTGTCTGTCTCTATTTTCAGTTGTTGCGTATAATGTTGCAGTGACTACCGGAGCCCCGATTAAAAGCACTCCCACTCCCCAGCCCAGGGCTGCTTTTCTTACGAATGGCTGGTAAAACTCTCCTCCCTCCACCGGTTCTGCCAAATCTATCCTTGCTTCAAAAGAACTTGGGAGTTCCCTTTTTATTCGTGCCATTTCACGCTGTCTGTTCGCCCATTCATGTCTTCCAATTTTATCCGCTGCCCATGCTGGGACTGAACGTGTAAAGAAAGTGACCGTACGATTGAACCATCGCATTCTAAGGTAATCCGGTGCAACTTTGTGTGTATATACCCATGGGGTCGTAGCTACCTTCACAGTAAATGACGGTGCTTTTCTTCCCAATAAATCCAGAACCCATTTTCCAGAACTACTCAATTTTCCCTGGGTAATATCTGGCACTGGTAATTCCAGCTGATCTGGTTTGCTTTCCACTACTGCGCTTATTGCCAGAAGTTCCGGATAACTTAGATTTGGATGGAGCGGGGTTCCTTTGCTGGTTCGTTGCAGTCCGCTGGTAACCGCCATCTCTGCAATTTTTTTCAGAGGAGCGCCAAATCTCCATTCTTCAAATTCTTTCAATAGTTTTTCTGCTTTACTGCCTTCGTTTGTCTGTATCTCTTCAATGGAACTAATTAATCGTGCAAATCTGTTTGCATATTGGTTCTGTTCATATTGTCCCCTGTTGGTTATTTGTAATCTATATGTTTCTAATTCAGATCTTAATTGGTTTATCTGTTCTCTATTGTAATTTATTATATCAATATTCTCATCTTCTTCTTGTTCAAGACGTTTGCATTCGGATCGTAGGTGCATTGCTTCATCCACCATTGTCAGGTCACTATCCAATTTGGCAATTCCCCGAATTTCTCGTGATCCGGATTTTTCTGCTAATTCATATAAAACTGTCCGGTTTCTTTGTCCTAAACCCCATTCTAATTTTCTAATTTCCGCATACATTCTATCTTTTTGTTCGCCATCAGGCATTGCGCTTACATCCCTTTCCAATGCATCTTTTATTTCGGTTATTTCATGTTCAATCTTCTGATGTGTTGTGTCAATTATCCATCTCCTTATTGTTCTTTCTATTGTTCCTATCCTTTCTCTTGCTTCAGATAACTCCTCACTTATCTTCAGATTTCTGACGGTATCCTTTTCTATCTCCCCCATCAAATCTATTTCAGCATGTTTTGCATGAACAATCCTGCTTAATGTCTCTTCCATGTTAAAAACTCTGAATGTCGTTTCCATGGAGTGCGCTTCCTGTCGGACCATTTCTTTTAATTCTTCTTTATCTTCGTTTACCGTTCTACTCTGTTCTGATTGCACCATCTGCATATCGCCAATGTTCACGGCTTTCTCTGCCATTTCCAAGAATCTTGATTCGACTATTCTTGCTTCCCGTCCTCCCTGTGTTGTTATAACTTCAGTTGCTTCCGTAATTCTGACAATTGCTGTTTCTACTTCCCTTTCCAGTTTTTGTATTTCAGCAGTATGATCCTCTGTATTCATCATGGCCTGTCTTGTCAGTAATTCTATACGGCCCTGTTTTTCCGATATCTCTGCATACGCTTTTCTTACTTCTTCCAATGCAGTTCTCAGTTCTTTATTATCCGGTGCACGATATGCTGCCCAGTCCTCAATTGCACTCTCTCTGAATATCTCAGTCACATCCCCTTCCTTGCTAACCTCTTTTGAATCTTTTGTAGTAAGTGCAGTTCTCATTTGGGTGGCATATCCTGTTGCTGAACTGGTTGGGTCAGAATCTCCAATACCTAAAAATTCCATGGTTCTGACTTCGCTACCATCGTATGTCTCCACACTCATCGGCACTCCTGCAGGTGTTGCCGCAACCATCAGTGCCATATGCTCGAAATTTCCCACAATTTCAGCTGCAAATTTTTTTGCAGGGTCAGTTACCAGTTCCCGTATCTGTTCATTGCTTACTATGCCATCGGTTCTGAATTGCTGGATAACCGCGCCTATTGCATAACATTGTTTGGCAGAATTATCCCGATTGGATGCTCTTGCAGTTCTTACTACGATATCAATTACTTCCTGTTGCCATTGTTCTCCTGTAAATAATGTTGCGAACAACAGTCTTTTCTCAAGCGGATTGAGGTTTTCAGTCTGTTCCTGGCTAAGTTTTCGTGCCAGTTCTGCCCTTATACTGTTAATTGCCGTTAGATTAGTTTCTGAACGGTATTCTTCGTTTAATTGTGCACGTCTGCTTACCACCGCACCTATGAATTCATCCCCGGTTACTATCTGCCTTATTCCAGAATCTGCCTGGTTCAGTTCATTGAAAAATGCCTTGCGAAATTGG
>CAZLMI010000025.1:0-1366 GCA_964560865.1 Microcaldota archaeon | reverse complement strand
ACTGTCGGTTTCAACACTGCTTGTTGCCGGAGACTGGGCTGCTGCTTTTTTGGCTTCCGCTCTTTGGTCAGCTATTTCTCTGGCTTTTCGTGTTTGTTCTTCAAGTTTTACTCTATGGCGTTCAGTTCCAGGCATACAGCTCCAGCCCCATGCTCCTGCTGTTTTTAGTGCTCCGCCTACTGCCCATGCTGCTCTTTTAGCTGCTCCTGATTTTTTTTGTGTTGGTTCTGCCATGCTAATTCCACCTGGTAATCATTATGTTTTGTGTAATTTCCCTATTACTATTTGTGTTAAGTAGAGTATTTAAATGCGTGTCATTTTAATTATTTTGGTAACTCCGGTCATTTTCCCTAGCTGACCAGTTTATCCACTATCTTACTGGCACTGAATTCTTCCAAATCTTCGTACTTCTGTCCTGTTCCTATGAATAAAATAGGCACGCCGGTTGCTTTGTTCACTGACAGGACGGTTCCTCCTTTCGGGTCACAGTCAAGTTTTGTAAGTACAACCCCATCCAGGCCTATCTCCCTGTGAAAGGAGCCAACCTGTTCAATTATTACTGATCCGGATATACTTTCGCCTATGTATAATTTCAAATCCGGCTTTATTACCCTGTCCATTTTTTTCAGTTCATTGATTAGGTTGACATTCGTATCCTGTCTTCCGGCAGTGTCTATCAATACAACATCTATCTCATGGGATTTTGCATAATTCATTGCATCATATGCAACCGATGTCGGGTCTGCACCATAATCCCGTTTTATGAGTTTTACCCCGAGTTTTGTTGCATGCACTTCCATCTGCTCAATCGCCGCTGCCCTGAAAGTATCTGAAGCTGCAAAAATCACCTTGTAATCATTATCCATCAGAAGTTTCGCAAATTTTGCAATTGTCGTAGTTTTTCCCGCACCGTTTATTCCAAGGAAAACTATCTTCATTGGTTTTTCGGCGTCCTTGATTTTTTCAAGCAGGCTGAATGCATTTTCGTTTTCCATCATCCCAACCAATGTTTCCCTGATAACTGTTTGTATATATGCCTGCAATTCTTTTTTCTTTATCTTTTTTCCTATAAGTTTTTCTGAAAGTCCCCTGCGTATTGATTCCGCAACACCCATATCAACGTCGCCTTCAAGCAATTCCAGTTCGAGTGCGTCAAGCAGGTCCGCAACTTCGCTTTCCTTTATCTCCACTTCCTGCGTAATCAGGCTTTTTATCTGTTCAAATGCACCCAGTCGTATTTCTTTTTTCTTTTCAGCCGACAGGTCCGGCAACCTGGTTTCTGTTCTTGTTTCTTCAACTGCCGGTTTTACCCTTGGCGGAATTTTCATTTCGGTTGTTTTGTTTTCCTCTTGCGGGTGTTCTCTTT
>CAZLMI010000024.1:8611-9812 GCA_964560865.1 Microcaldota archaeon | reverse complement strand
GAACAACATAACAATTACTTCACTTAATCATCCTTCCAAAACCTATCTTGAAATGAATTTGCTTATGCCGCAAAGCTGGTTCAGCAACCTGCCAAAGGCAACAAAATACATGACAAAGCAGGAAATTGAAACCGGAGAGAAGAGCTATATACAAAATGAAAAAACAAAGGGACTTGTCATTTGGATATTGTTTGGGGGATTGGTGCTGCTCCTTCCAATGGCATATTTTCTTCTTTATATAAAGTATGGGCGTGAAAAACCGCTTTCACAATTACAATTCCTTGCACCATATGAATGGGAAGCGCCAGGAGATTTAACACCTGCGGAAGCGCAATTTTTAGTAGACAGGGCAACGGCACCGAATACGGTAAGCGCAGAAATCCTCTGGCTGGTGCAGAAAAAATATTTGATAATGGAAGAAAAGGAAATTGAAGTAAGTAAATTCCTCGTGTTGAAAGGAAAGAAGAAACGGATTGTGTTTACCATAGATGACGGGAAAAATACAGATACTCTAAAACCACACCAGCAGTCCATACTTTCATTCATAAAAAAGGATTTTGATGGCAGATTCGTGGTTGAGGAACTTAAAAATAAACAGCTGGAGTATAGGACATTCTACAATAAATTTATCGAAGAAGTGAAAAAATCATTTGATGAAAAAAAATATCTGAATCAGAAGGGAAATAAGATAATGATAGGCGCAGTAGCAACTGCATTTATGCTTTTATTCATTTTTTCTTGTTGCGCTATGAATGGTTCTTCAGATCCGATTGTAGGATTATTCTGGATAATTATGTTTTTTGAAATTGTTTTCGGTTTTTTACTTGTTTCATTCAAACCAAATATTCTTGGAAAATGGAGCGATGAGGGCAGGGTGGCAGAGCAACGTTGGCTGAACTTCAAAAAGTATTTGAACGATATGACACTTATGCGTGAAAAACCTCCGGCTTCGCTCGTACTATGGGAAATGCATCTTGTTTATGCAACTGCATTCGGTGTTTCCAAAAACGTGATAAAGGCAATGAAGGTAATGATGCCCGTAGAACAAACAAACCGGTCAATGATGATGGCTCATTCTGCTTACATTGGCAGTACTTTCGCCAGCTCAATCTCATCTGCAACTGCTTCCGCAAGTGGTTCTGGCGGTGGTTTTGGTGGTGGCGGCGGAGGTGGAGGCGGTGGCGGTGGGGCTAGGTAACGG
>CAZLMI010000024.1:0-8601 GCA_964560865.1 Microcaldota archaeon | reverse complement strand
GTTTCGAGTCTAGAGTATATGGCCGTATGTTTCGGTTCTCTCCGCAAAATTTCGTATGTATTTATTAAAATGCAGAAAGAGAGTATTGCATGGACAAACAAATTATGACTGGATTTGTAGTTTTTCTGATAATGATCATGGGTATTGGCGTCCATGGTTGTGTGAATCCAAATAACTGGACTGGAGATAATAAAACCAATCACACTACCAATAACTCAACCAACTACTCTACCAATAATTCAGTTTCAACTAACAATTTTACTTCAACCGATCTTGCATCCGCCAACAACCAATTCGCAATTGACCTGTATTCTGACTATAAATCCGAAAACGATAATATCTTCTTTTCACCATGGAGCATCTCGTCTGCTCTTGCCATGACTTATGAAGGAGCCCGCGGTCAGACCGCAACTGAAATGGCAAAAGTATTCTATTTTCCATCCAATCTCAGCGAGATGGAATCCGATTATCAAATCATGAACAGTTTGCTCAACAAGAAGAACCGATCATACTCGCTCTGGAATGCGAATAGTTTATGGATAGAAAAAACATACACGCTTAATTCCAGTTATGCAAGCAAAATGCAGACATATTATGGCGGCATAATCGCATCCCTGGACTTCAAACAGGAGCCAGATGAATCTAGGACAGTAATCAATAACTGGGTGGAAAACAAGACAAACGATCACATAAAAGATATCCTGCCCAGCGGATCAATTACAACAGATACGAGACTCGTACTTGCAAATGCAATTTACATGAAAGCCAACTGGTCCGAACCTTTTGACAAGAACCTTACGCAGGAAAAGGAATTTTACCTAAGCTCAGGACAAAAAACAAAAGTATCGATGATGTATCAACAGGAATATTTCAGATATGGAGAAACAAATGAATTTCAGATGGTAGAACTTCCTTATGCTGGAAATGAGCTTTCCATGCTGGTCATTCTTCCGAAAGATGATTTCTTGGCAAGCATTACAGGAGGAAACATGAAAGCAGTGGAAAATTCTCTGTCTGCACAAAACCTGGCAAAATGGAAAAAAGAGATGAAAACTGAGGATGTGAAGCTCAGTCTGCCTAAATTCAAATTTGAAACAGAATATCAACTGGGAAAACAGCTTAAAAAAATGGGCATGCCAACTGCATTCAGCCAATATGCGGATTTCAGCGGCATTGGTCCGGAAAACTTAGCAATAAGCGAAGTATTCCACAAGGCGTTTGTAGAGGTTGATGAACAAAGCACTGAAGCTGCTGCTGCGACAGTAGTTGTTATTGGAACGACCAGCGCACCAATCACACAACCACCCCCACCAAAAGTTTTCAATGCAAACCATCCGTTCATATTCATAATACAGGAAAGGAGTACATGCGCGATTCTTTTCCTGGGGAAAGTGAATGACCCCACAAAATAGACTGAGGGAAACCAATGCAATTCGATTTAATACTGGGTGCAGGAATTGCAATGCTCGCAACTTCATTGGGTGCACTCGGAGTGCTTGCATTCAAACACATCGAAAAAAGGGTATATCCGCTTCTTCTTTCATTCTCCGCAGGCGTAATGATTTATTCTGCATGTGAAATGCTGCTGGAATCGCATTCAATTGCAGGATATGGAACTGCAATAACGGGTTTGGCAAGCGGCTTGTTTCTTTTTTTTATAATTGAAAAAATACTTCCGCATGCGCACATGCTTATGAGGAAGAAAAAGCTGAATAATTCGAAAAAAAGGGCCCTGTTGCTGGCAGGAACAATAACGCTGCACAATATTCCTGAGGGGTTTGCAATAGCATCTGCATTTGCAGGTTCAGCCCAGCTTGGATGGCTCGTGACCACATCAATTGCATTGCAGGATATCCCGGAGGGATTTATAGTCTCGGCACCCCTGGCATCTTATGGAATAAAAACAAAGCATTCTGTGTTCTGGGGGATATTCTCAGGGGTTGCTGAATTTGGAGCAGCCATAGTCGGATATGTTTTTTTGAGCACGGTAAATGCAGCAACACCATTCGCGCTTGCATTTGCCTCCGGAGCAATGGTTTATGTATCCATATTTGAGATAATTGCGGAAAATTTTAGATTAGATAAAGACAGACAATTGACGGCAGCAACATTCGTGGCTGGAATTATGGTTGCGTATGCATTCGCAATAGTGCTTGGAATTGCTAAATAATTATAATCCTATTTATCGTATTCAAACCATGAAGAGGATAATAACAGTAACGATAATATTACTGCTCACAATTGGATGTATACAACATGAAACATCCGAAATAAAAAATATATCTGATACACAATCTTCCCAATTACCGCAACCAATGCAAAATATAACTGCGCAAAATCAAACACAACCAATAAGCACACAACCCAATTTGACGGCATCGCAAGGCAACCAAGAGAATGCAACGGATGACCAGACAATGGTTCGAGGTATAAAGGATCCTGATTTTGAAATTATTGTTTATGATAAAAACAGTTCTCTTTTCGGAACTACTATTTTTGCAGATAATCATGTGGAGACCAGACCCAGAGTTGTAGAAGTGAACATGCTTGGAGAAATTATTTGGGAGTATGTGCTTCCAGAAGACGTGAAAATGTACACAAACCCTGGATTTGATGTGGAACCATTATCAAATGGGAATGTCCTCATTCTTCTACCAAGAAAGGGGGTTTTTGAGATAAACAGAAACAAAACAATAGTATGGCAATATTATGATTCAAAAATTTCGCATGATGCAGACCGGCTCCCAAATGGAAACACACTTATTGTATTTGGGGCGAACGATAAAAAAGAGGATATTCAGGTAAAAGAAATTGATATATCTGGAAAAATAGTCTGGTCATGGTATGCAAAAAGTGCATTTGACAAAGAACCTTATGCATCCATCAGTGATGAAGGCTGGACACATACCAATGCAGTAACCCGCCTTTCAAATGGGAATACCCTAATAAATTTCAGGAATTTTAACTTACTTGCAGAAGTTAACCCAACAGGAACAGTAGTAAAAACCATTGAAAACACCAGATTCGAAAAACAACATGACCCGGAAGTACAGTCAAATGGCACCATCATTATGGCAAATCATATCCAACCGAATGAAATTATAATAACTTCTTCTGATGGTAAAAGCATACTATGGCAATTTATAATCACCAATAAAAGTGCCTGGCCGCTTCGAGATGCAAACATACTTTCAAATGGGAACATCCTGGTTACTGGTGCGGATAGAATTTTCGAATGCACATATAAAAAAGAAATTGTTTGGGAACTTAGACTGAAAAATGCCTCATTTGATAAGATAACTGCATCTTCAAGAGGGTTTTATAAGTCTGAAAGAAAAACATCGCAAATTACGAACAACTAAACAGAAAGACCTTTCACCATGATTTCTGTTTCAGCATTCTTATCCACAGTCATGGGAACATCGAATTTTGCGGAAAGAACCCATTTGTGAATCTTGTTATCATGGCCATACTCGTAGCTCGTTGCCCATGCATCATCCGGCAAAGTGAACTGTACTTCGAATGTACCGGTGGCATATTCCCCTTCGCCTGCAACTTTTTTCTTTTCACTGAAAATAGTCCGCCGAATATCCTGCACCTGAGTACGGATATTGGTCGACTTTTCAACACCAAGTTCTTTATCCAGATGGTAATCATAACGGTCCATCGCCACATGCGTCTTTAAACGATGGGTTTCCATACAAACCAATTCTGCAAAAATACCGCGCACCTTTATCGGTTTTTTGAAATTGACGGTAATAGCTGCAGTAACTGTTTCACCCGGATTGTAAGATTGTTTGTCAGTTTTGACCGACATACTGCCACCAAGAATATGGATGTTATCGTGAAGCTTTGAAACGTGCCTATCGATTAATTTTTTCATTGGATTTCACCCCTAAGCGGATTGAATAGAGTATCATCAATTGCAGTAATGAATGTATGCTTTCCGATTATACTCCCGAAATTTGTTTTAAAATCAGCCACAAAATCGTGCAATTCTTTGGCATTTCGTACGATTATGTCGACTTCCATATCCCATCCCCCGATACACTTATTGATGAAAACAACCTGGTCTTTTTCAATACAGTAATTAAGAAATTCTTTTTCCTTTGGTCTTGTGATACTACGAAAGGTGATTAAGATTTTATAGTATTCAAAACCAAGTTTTCTGGAATCGTACCATGCAGTGAAACCAAGTATGTATTGCTCCCTGATAAGTTTCTTAATACGGTAACGAACTGCATCCGGACTAAGCCCGGCAATTTTGGCAAGGGCAATAGTCGTCTCACGTGAATTGTTATTAAGCGCAGAAAGCAATAACATGTCCTTATTGTCAAGAACAGTGGTTGAAACAGTTTTCTCGATTGGGATTTCGGCTTCACGCCTGCAATCAAATGCAGAGTTCCATGACAAAAACGTATGATATGTAGTCATTATAATCGTTTTTTCTATTATGTGCCTTCCGAATTTTTCAATCATGATATATGCTGCATCTTCGACTTCGTTCTCGTCCTTTGCTACGATTCTCCAGAGGACATCGTATTCACCCTGGCAAATGACCCCCCAGACGGTCCTGGAGTAATCACGAAATACCTGTTTCACTTCTTCCTCGGTTTTCTTGTCCATTACATCAAATTTGAAATAAAGCCGGTATGCCTTAAGTCCGAGTTTAGCCAGATTAACCGCTGCAAACACCTGGTTTACTACCCCCGAATCCTGCAATTTTCGCATTCTCCTTTCGACCGCACTGCTGCTTAATTGAAGTTTTTTACCCATCTGGATAAAACTCATTCTTGAGTTTAGATAAAGAAGATTCAACAATTGCTTGTCTTTCTTATCAAGTGGCTTACAGCCACTAGCTACCCATAAATGAGATTTATGTATATCAAGTTTCATATTGCAAATTATCAGCAAAATATTATATAAATTTACGTTTTTCGTGCGTTTTTTATAAAAATGTATTAAATAGTCTAAATACTCCATTAGTGTTAACAATGGTGATTATATGGAAGTAAACGGAATATGGAATGAAACATGCAAAATACTGCTAGGACAGGAGATTGGGGATGTGAATGATTACTCCGGATACCTTCAGAAATTCATACCTGCAATGAAAATCAAAAAATCGGCTATAAGCAGTACTGAAATCGCGGTATGCGAAGAGTATGACACACATGCAAAATTTATTTCAGGAAATGAGATTGACGCTTACGGGAAGAAAATGGATGGAAAAAACCTGGATATAAACCAGATAAAGGACATTGATTCGATAGTTGAAGCAATCCGGGAAAGGGCACATTATGCAGGAAATATCCGTCTTGGAAAATCGGAAGATGCCGAATTTTCAAACAGGCTTATTGATTCAACGTTGGTCTACAAATCAAGCGACGTATTCTATAGTATGAATATAGGTTACTCCCACCTGGTAAGGTATAGCGAGTACATATTCGGGTCAATGTGCAACAGTAAAACCAGGTTCGGAATAAGAAATTTTGAAACGTTTGAAGATGCTAGACTGATGGAAACGGTGAGAACATACCATTCTTCAGACTGTTATTACACATCAAATCTTGAAGGCTGCCAAAACTGCATGTTTTCATTCAATCTCAGGAACAGGCGTAATTGTATTGGAAATATACCGCTGGCTTTTGACAGGTACAATTCGCTAAAGGCAAAGTTGATTGAGGATATATCAGATACCCTTAAAACGAAGAAGGAGCTTCCGGCAGTTGTTGAAATCGTAGGTGGTGCACTATGAAACAGGATACAAAACAAACTAATGGACAAAAAACAGAAATAGAAAAAGCTTTCGAGGATGTGACCGGCATAATATTTGGAAAAGGACTGCCAAATCTCCACGAATATAAAAAATGGCTCGTGCGCGACAACGAAGCAACGGTTGAGACTGCAAAATCCAGTGAAAGTGGCAGGGAGATATATATACCTGGAGTCGATTTTTTCAGACTGATGAAAAATAACCTGGTGGATTTGGACGAATCAATAAAACTGGGAAACCTGAGGATGGAGGAACGCAATCTCGACTCATTGGGCGTTAATAATGCTTCAAAATTGCTCAACGGGATAACAACAACTACCAGCCAGATAATTTATGGCGAGAATATCGGTTCTGAAAAATGCGCGTGCTATGGCCCAACGCAAAACTGTTACGAAAGCGCATTTTGCTGGTTTTCAAAAACCGCGGCATACTGTTATATGCCAAGAACATCCGAGTACATATTCGGATGCTCGAACGTAATAGATGTGATATTTTCGATAAAGTGTTATAATTCTGCAAAGCTTACACGCTGCTTCGAGGTAAGCGATTCGAACAACTGCACAGACTGTTATTTCTGCCATAACTGCGAAAACCTGCGCGACAGTATGTTCTGCTTTAATGCCCGTGGCAAACAGTATTCAATTGCAAATATCGAAGTGGGAAAAGAAAAATACCTGGAAATTAAAAAGATGATTATAAACAGCATTGTTAGCGAGCTGGAGAAAACAAAAAAATTGAGATATGGAATTTATGCTTTGGACTGACTGGATAAATATCGCTGAAAGGCGCTATTCAGCAGCATCTTTATTTGTTATCCCGCAGTTATAATAATGCAGTTATGATGATAAAGAGGTATTTCTGATTAACGATGAACTCTCAGATTCTGAGCTGCTAAAGAAAAGAATATAAACCAGCTATGGGCAAATTTAGAGCAACACGAAAATACTGAAGGAGGTGAAAGCATGGTAAACGAATGTGGCGGATGTTGTGGAGGAAAGAAGAAACCAAAGAAATAATCATAATGCCAATTTCAGGATTTCTTCGACATCTTTTTTTGTTAATGGTTTGAAAGAGCTTATTGGTCCGCGTTGGGTGGCGTTTTCAGCAAGCAATGTGATATCTTCTTTTTTTATTCCAAGTTCTTTTAGCGTAATTGGCGCACCCCAAAAAGAATATTTATCGCGCATTTTTTTGACTGCATCCCCCACATTATCGCATTGCCAGATATTTTTTGCCCAGCGTTCGAATGTTGTTGGATTGTATTTGTGCATATAAAGAATCCATGCCGGAAAAACAACTGCAAGACCTGTGCCATGTGCAATTTCCGGATGCAATGCACTTAATGCATGCTCAATGGTATGCACCGACCAGTCGCCTTTTGAGAGGCCAACACCGCTCGTGCCATTCAATGCAAGGGTCAGTGCCCAGACAAGGTTTGAACGTGCAGATAGGTTATTCGAATCGCTCTTAAGTGTATCCGTCATTTGAATAATTGTATGAAGCAGTGCATCATTAAGTGCAAGTGTGGTTTCCTGTTCTTTTCCCAAAAAATAGAATTCCATGATATGGGAAATACCATCAACTGCGCCATTGGTAGTTTGTTTCCATGGAAGAGTTGACTGAACCGAAGGATCGATTATTGAGACTTTCGGATAGATGAAATCCGATGTGATCGCCCATTTCTTTTTTTCCTTTTCATTTGTTATTACCGAGTACGGGTCCATTTCAGAAGAGGTTGCGGATATTGTGAGTACGGTAAAAACGGGCAATGCGTTCAATACTTCGACTTTTTTTTCAAAAAGCCCCCATACATCATTGACATAAAATCCGGCTGCAACTGCCTTGGCAGTATCAATAACGCTTCCACCGCCAACTGCAAGTATGGCGTCTGGCCGCTCCTTTTTTGCAAGCAAGAGGATTTCGTTTACCTTTGCAAGAGTGGGGTTGGATCGTACATTCCATGCTTCAATCCATTTGAGATGATTGAAGGTTAAAGATGCGACCGCTTGTTCGTAAACTCCGTTCTTTTTGATTGAACCCTTGCCTGCAATTAGAAGAACTTTCTTTGCACCCCGGGCTTTCAGCTCAGCACCGATTTCAGCAATTTTACCTTTTCCGAAAATGATTTTTGTCGGATTGTAGAATGTGAATTCCATAAAACCACTATTCAAATAGAATTGTTTTGCCCTTGCCCAGATTTCCTTTGCTTTTAATTCTTATCCCTTTTTCAGCAGTAATTTTTCCAGCAATCTTTGCCTCGATACGATGCTGCTTTGCAATCGCAATAACATTTTCTGGTTCCGGAGTGACAATGAGCATACCATTACCCATGTTCCATGTTCGGTATGCTTCCTGATCTGCAACACCTCCTTTTTTCTGAAGGTAAAGCATGAGATCGCATGGCTCAAATAGGCTATCCAGGTTTGCTCCAAGACCAGAAGAACGAAGGGCACGGCCAAGCTTGCCAGGAATCCCGCCTCCAGTAATATGCGCAACTGCATGCAACTCCGCCTTTAGTTCCTTTGAATAGCCGCCAAACATATCACAAACTCCAGCAGAATAGATTCTAGATGGCTGCAGGGCTTGTTTTGCCAGTTTTTCATCATTATGCCAATCGTCCCCACGGGCATCTTTTAGAATTTTTCTTAGGAGGGAAAACCCATTGGAACGGAATCCTGTTTCCTTTAGGGCAACCACCGAATCCCCTTCTTTCAACCGGCTTCCAGTGAACATGCGTTCTTTTTTTGCAAACCAGACTACTGCCGCACCCCAGTTGCAATTGAATGAACCAAAACCACCAACCCGATTGCCTAATTCTGCAACTT
>CAZLMI010000023.1:0-10043 GCA_964560865.1 Microcaldota archaeon | reverse complement strand
AAATATGGCTGTTGCGTGCAATAGTGTCGGCAAACCAAAAACCTGTAGTTATGGCGGGGAAACATATCGTTATGATGAATTTGATTTCATAAAATACGCGCGGGTTTGTCACATTAAAAAAGATAATAAGCCGGCATATGCATCTGAAATACTCCAGACATATGTTGCATTAACTGATACGACAAAAGGTTGTCCACAGGCAAGCTGTCCTTCATGGAAACGGCTTACAACTAATTTATGTTCAAATTCCCCTGCTTCAGGTACAATCAACTATCCGAACAATGAAAGCGATGGGTGTGTTCCTGCAAAATATGTTCCACCCACTCCGCCCGGTACAACCATAAATCCATAAATTCATGGGAGCCATTCTTTGTTTTTTATTTTCTTTTGCACATATTCTCCTACGAATGTCAGTCTTTCTCCTTGCAGGGCATCCTGTTCTATTTTTTTCTTTGTCTTGAGGACCATTTTCAGTTCTTTTACCCATTCCTTATGCATGTTGATCCAGGAATATCCCAGCATTTCCTCTGCCCGTTTTATGTCCACATCCTTTGCGTTTATCGTGAGTTTTTTAAGAAAGTCGAATTCTTCTATATCACTCATTGTAACTCCAAGAAATCGTGCTTCAGGCACTGCGAAATCCCTTCCAAGATAGGCAAGGTTCATTGACCCGGTTTTTATTGTCCAGTAGATATACCATCCCCAGGCATCGCAGTCCATCAAACAATATACTGGCAATCCTTTATCTGCAAGTTTCCTGAGCAATCTTCGTGTTCCACGTGTGGACTGTCCTTTCGGAGTCACCACAAGGCAGTTTTCCTTCTTCCAGAACTTATCCTCATTCAGGCGTTGCCAGAGTGCATCCTTTTCAACAACCAGCACATACTTTGCTTTCACGCTTTTTATTTCCATTCCGTTGTCAACATCGCTTGGAATGCTCCAGCCGCTTCTTCCCTGTTTTGTGCAGTCAATCGTTGTTTCTTCCCCACCGAATTTATCTTCAATTACCAGCGGGCCTGCCACAAATCCCTTCCGGTCCGTAGTGAGATTCAGGTCCTCCCTCTTTATCTTCAGGGCGACCTCCAGGTCTTCTATCAGTGCATTTGACTCGCTTTGTTCCGAGAACAAATCCTCATCCATATTTTCTCCCAGCGAGAATTTAAGCTGATAAAACAAGCCTCTGATTGAAGTGTGCAGGTCCTGTTCAAGAAAGCTTTTTGTTTTTGCAGCTATCGCAACCGTCTGCATGAATGGCTTTGCCTGCGACATTGAAAGGAATTTTCTGGTTTCTTTTTTATCGCCCGTTCTGAGGCATCCAACGCCTTCATCATAAAGTGTGTTGCTTTTGGTTCTTAGCGTGGTTTCGAAAGTGGGTCCATCACCCTTGTTTATCTCAGCAACCATATGGCCTCCGAGCTCCTCGAGTTTTTTTACTGTCTTTGTTTCAGACATGGTTACTCCACCTCCCCGTTTTCTTCGGTTTCATTTTCCGGATTTGCATTTTCTTCGTTATTTGATTCCTGTTCCTCATCTTCGACACGTCCATCCGAATATTTTTTGTCAATTATTGCCTGGAGTTTTTTTTCAATTTCCTCTTTTTTCTTTTTTGAAAGTATGGAAAGGTCCGAGGCAAGCTGCGGCAGATATTTGAATATCAGTTTTCTTTTTGTCGCAATCTCGTTTGCCCTTCTTCTTCCGGAAAGGTATTTCTGGATTCCCCTTGCAGCATCCATTATTGCATTTTTTATTTCGTATATAACCTCATCTTCTTCGGATATCGCCTGTTTTCCGGCTCCGGTATACGGCACATGGACGCTAATCAGGTTTACAAGAACGACGATTGGCTCTTCTTCGAATTCTTTGAGGCTGTATCTTTTCCATTCAATCTCTTTCACTACTTTGGTTATTGCACATCCGCTCGTATCAAAAAGGAGTGGCACCTTGTTTGCAAACCGCATTACGTCCCCTTTTTTTCCGGCATCTTTTATACCGCCACCATACGCAATCCCAACTTCAACCATAAACGGGATGCCGCCTTTATACACCCTGGGGCTTCTTTCAGTTACTACCAGCAATTCCGGATTGAATATGTTGTTGAATGATTTTTCTATCTGTTCTTTTCCAATCGGCACCAGTGAATCGGTTGCTGGAGCTATCCATTTTACCTGTTCAAATCCCTTTACTATTTTTTCTGCCTCATCCCATGTCAATTCTGTCGGCTTTTTTTCAAAATCAACATCCTTTACCATCTCTTTCAGTTCCGATACCTTGTTTGCACTTACTCTGGAAAATGCGTTTTGCAGGAGCACTGATACTTTTCTGTGCTCGGGATGCCGTTGTGCAAGTTCCAGCAGTGTATGCGGTGTTATTCCAAGCGGGTGGGGTTTTATTTCGTATGCTTTTCTTGGGAGTTGTTCTATTGATCTTGGAAATACTACTTTTTCTCCTGTTGGTTCAATAAGTGATATTTGCGTATGTGGGTTTGCAAGCGCAGTCCTTCTAAGGTATTCAAAAATCCCCCGGTTGCTTTTTTCATGGTTTACCTGTTTATATTCGGAAGTAACCTCCAGCCCGTGTTCCTGGGTTGGCGATTCTTTAATTTCAGTGAGTATTGGTTTGTTGGTTGCAAAATCTATCCCTATCTCCAGTTCGAGTTTTGTGCCTTTATAACAGGATATCGCCTTTGTAGTCTGGCCCGTAGTTACATAAGAAAACATAGTGCATCCTGCTGCACCGATTCCCTGCTGACCCCGTTGCTGGATATATCTGTGGAATTTTGTTCCTGCAAGCATCTGCCCGAGTGCCTTTCCAATATGTGATTTTGGAATTCCCGGGCCATTGTCCTTTACGGATAATTTGTAATGGTCCTCTCCTAATTGTTCCAGTTTTACTTCAATCTCCGGCAGTATCTCCGCTTCTTCGCATGCGTCCAGGCTGTTCGTTACAAGCTCATGTGCCACTATTGTCAGCGATCTTACTTTTCCTGAGAAACCGAGCATTTGTTGGTTTTTCTTGAAAAATTCTGCTACAGAATGCTCTTTGAACTGTTTGAAAATTTTATCTTCTGCCATGTGCATTTCACCATTTTTAGAGGATTAGGTCATTTAATACTCTATATTTTTAAAAATATAGGTGGCTTTATTACTTTGGTTATTATGTTTATCAAGAATCGGCATATTGACGCCATAAAATCTGCAATTGGTTTTCGAATGGCTGTTACTCAATGTAGTTTCTTTCAATTACAAAATACGCTAAATAAGGCAAAATCTTTTTTTTCTCAACTCAGCAAGGTTTCCCCACAAACATATGCCATGGTCAGGATTCATGAAAAGGAAATTTATGAGATTGCATTCCAGAGAAGAACGGGTAAAATGATCATTTTGGATTGATTTTATGGGTGCAGAAAAGAATGAACTGAAAAAATCTTCTGCAGCAGAACCGTTTGTTTACTTAAACAATCTGGGACAGGTTGCGAAATATCTGAATCTTCCCAAATCTGCCATCCAGACATTGGATTTTTCGTCGGAACTACAAAAGCTCAAAACTTTTTTTAAAGATGAAAAAAAAATCCTCGATTTTATTGCCTCTTTTCCGCCAATGGTTGTTTCTGTTTCAGAAAATGATTTTAAAAAAATCACTAAATTTTATGCATCAGCACTATTCATGAAAGGGACGAATCTGATTGTGGTTTCGCGCAATTCTGATGACGTTGGATATATACTTCGTCACGAAATGACCCATTACCTTTCTCATGTTGGGCAAAAACAGAGCTCTCAAAAACCACCCACCATGTTTTCCTGGTTCAACGAGGGATTAACTGTTTTCTTTGCGGAGAGTTCTGCACCCGATTCAAAAACAAAAATTTATGATTATGCCGATGGGTTATTTACCGCAGTTTTATTGGATACGATTGTTGGTTCAAAAAATCTTCGTCATGCGTATTTGACCGGGGACTTCTCTGCAGTTGAAAAAGAAGTGGATCGTACGTTCGGTTCTGGTTTTTTCAGGTCATTGATTTCATTTCCAGCTGGTTATGTCTCAACAACTTTCCTTATTGAAAAATGTAGCACTAGTCTGCCTTTGGAATTGCTTGCAGGAGTTATTGCTACAAATCCCTTATTGATGAGATCATTATCTCCAAAACCCTGGGAATCCATGGAAAAGGAATTCGCCTGGCGACATGATGTTTTAATAAAAGATCCGGTTCTTTTTGAAATGTTATCTGGTGTAAAATCTGCAAAACCAACACACGATCACCATCTGTTCAATAAATACTCGCTTGATCAAATCAAAGGCATTCTATCTAAAGGCGGGTTTCATCTAAAAAAATCGGATGTTAAACTGACTTTTGCTTCTGCGTATTATATTCTTGATAGTACTGATAAAAATATGGGTGTCGTGTATACTTCCTCCTGGTTTTTTTATGATAATTTTAAAGAGGTAGTGGAGCTTTTTATAAAAAAGGATGCACCCGCATCACTGAAGGAACTTATTTCTCCAAAACCGAAAATAAATGCTTTCGGAAAAACCGGCAGTTCACCGTAATCTGCTTATCATTATCTGTTTTCTTATTTTTGAGAGATAAGTCGAAACATTCTGAAGTCGTGCACCATCTATTATTTTCATAATTGCATTTTGGGCATACTCCAGCGTATCCAATGGCGCTATGATACCTACTGTATATCCATACACACTGATTATACTATCCGTTGCATTTTCTATTTCCATTTTCATTTTTCCTTTTTCCCCGATTACCCTGGCCCTGGTTCTTGTTATAGCGCTTTCGTTTTTGACAAATTCTCTCAGGTTGATAATTGAAAGTTGCATATTATCCTTCGCCAGTTTCATTGCATCCCACGGTGCAAATCCCCTGCCTATCGCCTTTACAACATCTTTTGCAAAAAATATCTCCATCGATTCCCCGATTATTTCGACATCCCCCTCTTTTTCTATATGCAGTTCAACATTGCATTTCTTTTCTATTGATTTTTTTGTTTTGCCATTCTCACCTATGAGCACACTTACTCTTTCTTCCGGTATTTTTATCGTTTCCATTAAGATCACGTTGCTAATTTTTCCAGCAATTCTTTTATTTCCTGGTTTGGTTCAATATCTTTTCTTTTTTTTGCAGCTTCCCTTACTTCATCATCCTTCATTCCATTTAATATGTCCGCTGCGTTATATCTTGCTTCTTCATCCCAATGGGATAGTATTGAAATCAGGGTTTTTTTAACTTCGTCGTCGTTTTTTATTACAGACATGCCGGCCATTGCGTTCATCTGGTTGGTTCCAATATCCCCCCGTGAAAGTACCAGTAGCTCTTTTTTTAATTCAGCTGAAATTTCAGCATTCTGTATCTGGGCAATAAAATAAAGCGCGATTTCCGCACCTTCCCTGTTTCGGAGCATTATTCTTAGGTATTCAATTATCCTTTTCTGGTTTTCTTTTTGCAGGCACGCTTCTTTCAGGGCATCCCTTACGATTTCTGGTGCACTTCCTTTTGAATTTTTTATCTCTTCCAGATATTCTTCAAATGCATCTTCCCATTCCGCATCAAGAGTCATCTTTATGGTAAAAAATGCAATTTGCTCTCTGGTTAATTCATATGTGTACCCGTGCGGATTTCCAAGGACGCTTATACTCGCCCTGACCAGCGGGAATCTTTCATCATTGAATTTTTTAAGTTCTTCTGCTGGTATGGCTCCATTTTCAAGGTAATTTTCCATCATTTTCCAGAACACGTCCCGTATGTTGATATCCGGTTTGCTTGCGAACTTGTCAAGTTTTGGCTTTGGCGGAGGTGCCTCTTGCGGGAGGTCATCTATGTCATCATCGTCCCCACCGTGTGTCTGTTTCATTTCTGGCATTGGCATATTCCTGTTTTTCTTTGGCTTGTTTTATAATGTTATGCCAAAAGGAGAATTGAGAGAACAAGTCATTATTTTTATTATGTAACTAGTCTGCCCCTAAGATTATTTGCATATCCTTATGTGCGGGCAGTCCAGATTGTTATTTTGGAGATATTGCTATGCATTTATCCGAATTCTTACTAAAATATGCCGAGAAAAATTAAATTTTACTCGTCCTCGGCAAATTTCTTTATTGCTTCGAAGTTCTCGACAATCAGTTTTGCCTTTCCCTTTCCAAACTTAAATGCATACTGATCGTTTTCATCTCTTTTCAGTACAATAAGCTTATTTCCCTTAAATTCATCGTATTCTACCATTGACATTCATCTTCACCTGTGATAGGATTCATACCGTTAATATTTTATACTTACCTAAATCCCGGCCAGAATCACAACGTAATTCTTTCCATAATATTTGGCACATTTTGGGCAGGTGGTATAGAAGAAATACATTTTTTTCATTTTTTTTCCTTTTGCCTGCACATATTTTTCCATTTCCTTTATCCACTCACCCATTTTCGAATAATGTCCTTCAAACACTTTTGTCAGAAATTTCCCCGGAACATGAACTATGTTTGTTTCCGGAACGTTTTTGCTTACTTCGATATAAATGTCGGATCCGAAAAGGGAATTTTCATCCGAAAGCATGAATGCAGTTTTAGTCAGTGCGTCTGCTTTTTTTATTTTTTCCATGTTCCTGACAATTACCTGCCCAAAGTTCAATGGAATATGAAATATGCCGAATACCCTATCCTTGATAAAAATCCTATTCGTCAATTCAATTTCCTTTTCATTCCATGGTGCAGGGTCAAATCTTTGGCAACATCCGGTTTCAGAATCTTCATATAATTTATCCATTTTCCCACCAACATTATCTCAACCAAAAAATTAATTTATTTACCGATTTCCTATCATGTTTAAATGCTTTTTGCAACATATCTTAGAATATGGGTGGAGCTTCAAAACGTTTTCGACCTTGTTCTGGCAAATCGTCCAATGTTCCTAGTCCCAGAATCAGTGCAGTAGAAGTTCTTATAGATGCAGAATTGCCCCCCGTTCGTGCACCCAAGCTTAGCGATCTTCATGGCAAGGTAATTGCCGAACGTTACTTTCTTGGAAAGAAATTGGGTGAAGGTGGCATGGGTACAGTGTTTTTGGCAGACGATCTTAATACTCGTGACCAGGTTGCAATCAAATTAATTAAACACGAGATGGCTGATAATCATGAATTAAAACGAAGATTTTTGCGTGAAATGGAAGTTGCCCAGAGGATTAATCATCCGAACGTTGTTCGCTGCCTTGGTGGTGGGGAGCATGATGGATGCCTGTATTTTGTTATGGAATATCTTCAGGGAAGCACGCTTCAGGCTTTGCTCGATTCAAATCCCGGTCCAAAGCCTCCGGAAACAGTCATTCCACTTATACTGCAAATATGTGATGGTGTGCAGGCAGCCCATAATCTCGGTATTGTTCATAGAGATTTAAAGCCGGAAAATATTTTTATTGCAGAAAAAGACGGTTTTGCTTCTCGCCCGGGTGTCAAGGTTTTTGATCTTGGGTTGGCAAGACCAGTCAATGTAACTCCTGAAAAAAAACTTACAAAAACCGGCATGGTACTTGGAACCCCTCATTTTATGTCACCTGAACAATGTTCTTCCCGGGGTGTTGTTACTCTTGCCACTGACATATATGCCGTGGCATGCATTGCATATTTTGTCCTTACTGGCAGGAATGTTTTTGATGGCGAAGACAATACTGCAATAATGGTCGAGCACTTATCTTCCAAGGCGAAACATCCATTTCCTGATGCGGACTCCGGCGTTAAGAGGAGAGTTGGTGATGTACTTTTAACTGCGTTAAGCAAAAGTCCGGTTGACCGGCAGGCTACAATAACTTTATTCGCAACCGAATTGGAAACTGCATTACATGAAGGAAAACAAGAGGATTTAACTCCGGTTGCCTTTGGATTAGCGAAAACTTCCAACCGTGCCGCGGTTAGTTCTGATTTACCATTTAATAGTACTATTTTGGCGCCCCAGCCCCCTACTGGCCAAAAAATGCCAAAATCCAGAAGATGGGTCTTAGGTGTTGGTTTAGCTGCTTTGGGTATAGCTGGTTTAGGGGGTTATTTTGCCATCCACAATAATTCATATAAACTACACATTTACGCTCCTGATACTGCAGTCATCAGCATTGTTCCTTCAGATGGCGGCGATCCCATTCCTTTAGGTACAGGGCATGTTGTGCGGGAATTTTCAGGAGAACAGATGCTTTCCATCCAATATAATGGTGCCATAGCGATACTCCGGGTATCATCTGATGGTGAACATACTTTTCGTTTTACTGAAAAAGATTTCAAATCAGTTCAGGAATGACCAAAAAATCTTTAATTGTTGATTGAGTTTGTGTTTTGGAGATATTTATGAAACACAAAACCGAACAAAAACCCGCAAATCCGTTTTCCCAGGAGCCCATGGCTGCACCTGAAAAATTAGTTTCTGCGCAACCCGGTAGTCAACAGGCTACACCCCTAAAACAACAGAAACCAGGTTATGCTGGAAAAACAGCGACCGGAGATCCAGTTGCCAAAACAACGCAATCAGGATACAAGGGACAGACTGCAAAAGGAGATCCTGCAGCGAAAACCGCCAATCTGCCTGCTTATACTGGAGCAACATCTAAAGGAGACCCTGTAGCGAAAACTGCCAAAACAGAAGGTTATACTGGTACTACTGCAATCGGAGATCCGACTGCAGTATCCAGACGCAAAGGTCTAAAGACAGTTACCGACCAATAATTTACATAAAAAGTCATCAGTTACTACCTTTTTATTTTTTTTGGTATAGTTTATATTATTGTGAAACAGACTACCAAACATTTATCAAGACGGGCTCTTGTTATTGGAGCTGGTGCTACTGGCGTTGGATTACTTGCGGGCAGTGCAGCCTTCTTCTCAAAATGGTTCTACGATTCGTCTTCTATGCAGGTTCTTGAGGCAAAAAACGGGCAGTTAAATATTCTAATTTCAGGTAAAGATGGGAAAAGCAAATCTTACTCCGTTTCCCTGTCATCACTTTTCAAAGGTCAGATTCCGGCAGGTACAATATTAAAAGTGGCTTCTGGTGGCAACGATTCCCTTTGGGTAGTTACTGACAAGGACATTTATTCCACAACTATTTTTCGTCTTGGTAATGGAAAATTCTCCGCCAGAGTAGACCAAAAATGGTCCCACACCATTACCCTTCCAGAATACAAACACCCCCCGGGAGATGTTATTGCTGCAGATATCCTTCAGCACAAAAAAAGAATTTATGTTGCAACTATAAGTAATACTGGTATCTTTCAGGCGTTTATTATCCCAGCTTCCGGGCAATATCTCCTCTCTGAAAAATTCAATATTCCAGTTTCTCTTCCCGGTTGGCCCAAGAATGTTTCTGGTGCGTTGATTCGTCTTTTGAGTCCGGATGATTTTTCTATAATCCCCATTGGTTCTGATCCGGTTATACAGTACATTAGAAAAGCTCCTGGTTATGATGAGGGGTTGCCAATAGAAACCAAACCACTTGAATTGGATCATCTTGGGACTCCCGTAAGAATATTGCGTGCAATAGAACCGATTCATTTTGATCCCAATCGCGGGGGTTGGGTTGTTACTTTGGAGTGCCAAATGAAAAACGGGAGTGTTCAGCCGGTATTCTCGCAAGTCATGTCTCTTGAGCTTAAAAGAGAAAGAAACACCGAATGGTGGAATAAAAAATAATTTGCACAGGACATAATTTCAAAACTCGAAACAGGAAACCGAAAACTTGAAACGCCCCGGAGATGCAGCCGATGTTTGCACATCGTCTTTCTCCTGAGCTCCGCTCAACATGGTTTCGCTACGCCCCGGAGAAGACTCGAACTTCTGGCCTGCTGATATCTGTCGTGCGTCTCGTTCTTTTGGTTTTGGGTCTTGCGTTATCATCTAAACAAGACTCATGACACCAGACTCGAGACTGATAACAGTCAGCCGCTCTACCAACTGAGCTACCGAGGCAATAAAATCGTAAGTGCTATTCATGACTAATTAAATTTAAAAATGATTATGATGGTTGCAAGAGCATCATTTTACGTGGCAATTATTTTTTATCATCTT
>CAZLMI010000022.1:0-10082 GCA_964560865.1 Microcaldota archaeon | reverse complement strand
TCCCCATCAACTATCGGAGTTATCAATCCTTCTGGAAAACCGTAAGAGGTTAAAGAATCTGCCATATAAGAAACTGCAAACAATAATACTCCACGTTGTTCTATATTTTGTAAAGTTCCTACCAGTGTCTCGGTTCTAGGATAGTGTTGACAACAATCTTTAGTAGTAAGGGTATCTTGTACATCAAAAACAATTGCTTTTGGAAACTTGGCAGTGGGCTTTGGTTCAGCACGAACCACGACATCTTCTCCGAATGCCCGTGCAAGTGCATTATTCAAACCATCAAAACCAGAACCAACATGGACAACATCTGCAAAAAAATTTTGGATAACTTCATTAAAATGATCCTGATCTGCGCATAGATAGAGGAGTTCATTGTCAGTGATACCCCTACCTTTCGATTGCGAATCCAACAAAATGGAAGGAATCAGATGGCACCTCCCATAAACAGTAAGCGATTCATCAAAATAGCCCAAAAGAACTATCTCGTGTGGATTAGTCCCAGTAGGGACAACTAAGGAAATACACACGGAGTTGGACTTAATATTTATTAAAGTATCCCTAAAGGCATCTCCCTGCGGTGAATCCTCATTAAACAAGTCACGCGGAATATCAAGGATAACTAGTCGGTATGTTGCTCCAGTCATGACAAAATAGTGTCGGCATATGCATTTAAATGTATACGCAAAATAGAGGAGAATGATATTTTCCCCATTTTATTGCACCCCAGATACAACACATAAATAAGTCCAATTGACTCGCTGAAAAACCAAACGCATGACTGGAAATCCAGTCGATTATTTTCTTGTCATCTTATTCAAAATAATCAAATTTTTTGGTTTCTTTTTGGAGTTTGAATAATGTTAAAACTTCATCAAAAACCGGATCAAAAACAAACTTTACCTTGAGTGGCCTCCTTGAGATAACGAAAAGAAGGTTTATTCTTGACAGATGGGTAAGATATTTATTGGTAGTTTTGTAATCCAAAGATTTGAAATCGGATAATCGTATTTCTTCTTTGCCAAGTCCGATTTTGACGGCATTTGCAAATTCTTCATTGAGAAATATGTTGTAATTGATGCCACGATTCCTGCAAAAGTCAATTATATTGAAAATTGACCTGGTAGCCTTGTTGTTTTTATTTAGTTTGTATAGTCCCTTTTCCCGTATTACGATTTTTTCCTTCAAGAATTTAACTAACGTTTGTCTTACTGGTGAAGGTGATGAACCAACTTTTTTGGCAATATCCGTAAGCCGAGCCTCTTTAAGTTCGAATACTGCAAACAGGCAATCCCATTTGGTTTTCATACAAATATTAGAATTAAACGTATTTATAAATAAATGAATATTTTTTAATGTTTTTTGAAGATATTGACTTATGGGAGTACGTCAAAACAAAGTTTTATTTTGCGATTATTGTGGTATCAGCATCACCGGTGATGAAATACTCCAAGGATGTGAATATTGTCATAAACATTTTTGTATATACCATGCTGGTGCCAAGTTACATAATTGTTCCAACTACAAAGAACCAGAAAAAGAAAAAGAGGATGTAACCGAAGCATTCAGAGAATATGGAAGAAGAGTAGAATCTGAAAGAACAATGAAAACAATTTTTAATATTCTTAAAATTGCCTTGATTATTCTAGTTATATATCTCATATATCTTGCACTAACAAATACTTCAGAAACAACAACCATTGTTCAAAATATGAGTAATTTAAGTAATATGAGTAATAATTTTAGTTTATAATTACTATCGTATATGTCCAGTTTACCCATACTAATACCCTTGCTCTCACCCCATATTTAAGGAAGTGACAAGGGCGTATGTATTTCTATATAGTGGGCCACGACCGAGATTCGAACTCGGTCAAAGAGCTTACCGAAGCATTTGACTGTGCTTTCCTTAGGGCTTTTTCCCAGGGGTTTTTGCCCTCAGAAGGGCATAAGTCAAAAAGGCCTCCACAGGCTCCCATGCTGCCTTTACACCATCGTGGCCATGAGCTAAACGAATGGCCATGTATGAACGAAACGTCGTTCAGATAAATTGCCATACGCTGGAACTCTATTGTTACAACAAATCTTTTTATTCCCTACCTTTTTAGGAAACTGCGCACAATTTGGCAAAATCAGATTTTTTAAACTCGTTTAGCAGCCTGCTCCCGTCACCGGCAAAGAATTCAATCTCCTTTGCTTCACTTTCTTCTATGTACTGTTTCAACTCATAAAAATCGGCATGATCGGAAAGCGGAAACGAGGCATCTGTATTGAACCGATAAGTCAGTGCCCAGCCGGTTGCAACTGCACAAAGGGTATCACGTTCAAACGCCTCTGCCATCTTGCGTGCAAAATAAATCTTGGCACGCCTCATCGGGACTAGCGCCACAAATCTCTTTTTCATTATCTCTTCGGCTTCATCACTGCCGACAACAATACGATCAAGCTTATGACCGAATTTTTCAACAACACATGATAATGCTTCGGTTTTTTCAGTAACAACCGGGGCAACAGAAGCGTATTCATTTAGTATTTTAATCATCTCCTGTGCCTTGCCCATTTCATACACACCTATGATCAAATTGGAATTTTCATTGTCTGAAACCCATTTTGCGATATTTGAATAAATATCTTCATGAGCAGGAAAACGATAGATTGGATCAGCGGCATAGGTCGCTTCCATAAACAACCGGTCGCATTGCGGAATTTCAGCTTTTCCACCAAAAATGTTTTTTTTCAGCGAGATATCACCGGTATAAACAGAAGACTGCCCGTCCTCTTCAATAAAAAGCTGACGGGAACCAAAAATATGGCCGGCATCCAGAAGTTTTACACCTGAAATGGATACGTTTTCTGCATGATTTAAATCTGCAAGGGCGATTGTCTCTTCACTTGCAATTATCCTGTTTTGTTTTTTTATGCCGCTTGTATGGTCAGAATGAGCATGGGAAACGAATGACACGTCCCCGTTTGGATTGTCTAAAGCTATCTTTAAACCATTACAAACAAAGTGCATACCCTGTTTAATCAAAAAAGGATTATATAACTATTCAAAAGAATCATTACCAGAATCGTACTGTGAAGAAAGAACGGAATGGATCAATTTGGCCCGTTTAGGACCCATACCGGGAACTTCTTTTAATTCACGTTCAGTTGATTTTGCAAAATTATCCACTGAACCAAAATGAATGAGAATTGCCTTTGCAAGTTTTGGGCCGACCATGGGAAACGATTCAAGTATCGCCCTTTGGGATTCAGCCAGAGTGTAGGTTTTTTTTCTTGCATAGATACGCATGGGATGCTTCTTTGCAATCTGCTCGTGGTGTGCGAGTGAATAGATTAATTCGGCAGTTTTTTCCTTGTCTTTTGTAAAGAATAACGTACACCCATAATCTGCGATTATAGATGAATATGCACCAAGCAGCGCATTTTTATTGATTCTTTCTGCATCCGAAGTCCCTTCAACAATAACGACAATTGATGAATAATTTTCCTTCATTGAAGCAAGTTGCTTGAACAGTCTTCCATCCACGATTGACTGTTCAAAATCCGCCCTGGTCTTCCTTTCAACAACCAGACGCGCAGATACGATAAAATCCCCGACATTGAGCATCTGGCGGTTTACGGCTGCGGATTTGGCCTTGAAAAAATCATCGAAAAAAACATCTTCCCGGGAATCAACTGCAATCTGCACACCCGAAAGCTCTGAATCCAGAAATTCCTGCATTCACACCACGCTTTTTAGATAAGTCTCGATTTCATCAAAACTTATGCTGCAGCCTGAAAATTTAACACGGTATAATGCGGCTTCCAGGGCCTGTTTTTTCATATCTGAAAACGAATTGAAAAACCCATTCTCATAAGCAAGCATCACCAGTTCACTGCTCCGTATTACCTTGAACGTTTTCGTTATGTCGGTGAATTCACGCAGATTTTTTTTATTGAGCATCACAGTAACATTGAATTCGTTTTCAAGGTGTTCTTTCATCTTAAACGGAGCCTCGATAAGCATACGCGTAGTGCGCTCATCAACAAGAAGAATTGGAATATCAAGTTCCCTTGCAAGTGCAATCATTTCCGCTTCCCCAAGCTGAATCAATGTCAGTGGTTTGCCCTTTATATAAAAAAGATTGTTTGCAAGAGCCTGGATTTTCCTGCCTTTTTCCATAACATCGGAATTGACTTTTGTAATCACATTGCGGTTTATTGCGTTTTTTATTTTCAGTGCAGAAAAATAAAACGCCTTGAGCTTATGATTTAGAGGACGATTAACACATTCTTCCTCGACAAAATTCGGAATTATAAATTCTGTATTATATTTTTCATGAAGAAAATAAAGAATCTGGTCAAGACAGGAACTGGTCAATGAAATAAATGCCCCGGAATCACATAGTATATCGGATCGAACCATATCAACCACCAATCAAAGTTCTTGCAAGTTTCATGCGCTCATGGATCGTTTTTTCTTCTTTGATCCTGTCAAACATGAGCGTTCGGCCTGCATAATCGAGAATATCCTGTTTGTTCATACCGGTCATTTCGGATGCAGTCCCCAATGAAAGACCCTGTGCATAAAGCGTCGCCGCGGCCTTCAATCTTCCCTTGGACGTTAAATCCCTGAGAAAACGGGCATCGCGTTTTTCCATTGAAAAGATAGTCTCATCGATTTTTTTGAATTTTATCAATATCTTTTTTTCAGGCAAGTCGATATTTTTTACAATGTCCTGAAGATTTCTTGTAATCTCATCCATGCGTGGCTCGTTTTCCTTGGAAATGTACCTTGGTTTTGAAACGATTTTTGAAAGTACATAGGAAAGAACTGCAAGTTCGTAAAGGGGAATCGTAAAATTCATTACGGATTCCTTGAGTATTGCATCGTTCAATTTTCTGAGCTTTCTCTGGTTTTTTTTTGAGAACGCATCCAAAACAGACTGTGCGAAGGGTTGAAGCTTGTCCATGGTTTGGAATATAGTTTTATATTTAAAATGGTTTGGCATCCTGAATGGAAGAACAGAGAGTATCCCGGGCAATGCCACAATCTAAAAATATGCCTATTTTTCCGGCAGATGTTCTGTGGAAAATAAAATTTTCAACAATTGGAATTGATGCATACATAACCCCAGCATCAGGATAAACAGAAGCTCCTCCAAAAGAACTAGTGTTCCTGAAAATTGAAAATAGCATTCCTTCACCCACCACACTAAAAGATGAGAGTGTAGCCCTACGGAACAAAGTTTCTATAGTAAGAATAGGTTCACCTGGATCTACTTCAAAATAACATGAAGAAATTCCATAGCACGATTCAACCATTGGCCCAGTAAATAAACGACCGTCTTTTGAATAGAGTGATTTTGGCTTTGTAGTAAGGTTTCGTGCCCTGGCAAGGATTTTCATAAGCTCTCTTTTTCTTTCCATACATTCGGACAGTGAATAATTGCCGCATTCACGTAGCTCTGACAAATGTTTGTAGTTCTTGAATTTGGATGGCCGCACCAGGTCAACCTGCCGTGAATCCGATTTTCTGGATGACGAGGATGTTCGTCTGCTAAGCTTAAGAGTAAATGCTGAAAGTGCAACGAGGAGAATAGTAGAGGTTACAAGAACGGCATGTTTAATCCTGAAAGAGCGCGAATGCATGATAGATAATGTGTTGTAAAATGTTTAAAAAGATAGGATGTCCCGCGCACTTTCCAGTCACGCTCAAATCATGCTTTTATCATGGTTTTTGGATAGAACACTGCCAACCAATAACTAACACGCTTCTTTTATATGCAAAAATTCACGTCGTAGAATTTCAAATTCCAGCCAGTTTATGTGCGAAAATGAGTTTTTGTGCAAAGAGAAAACAACAGAAAGCTTTATAAAATGTGTCATGACTATATCATGATTGTTACGCGACCTTCGCGTAATGTTATCAGCACACCAAAACAGTGAGGTGATTGTATCATGACAAGTAACGAAGATAATACTTATAAATCTAATGCTGATGACAGTTGGTTCAGGAAAGAGCTAAGGACAGACGTTGAAATGAATCTGGCAAAGTTTAACGACCCCGTAGTTCTTGGGGAAATTATGTATAAACTCCTGGAGGAGCGTGAGAACACCAACAGGATACTCAAGAACATACTGGCAAAGCTGGAGAACATGGATAAAGGAACCGGAGTGCTGGAAACCTCCCCAAACAAAATCATCCTCTCGGATATAGATGAAGAAATTTTTACATTTGTAAAAACAAATGGCAAGGTGACCGCCGAAGATGTGAAAAAACATTTCCAGTACAAAGGGAAAAACGCTGCCTCAGCTCGCCTGAACAGACTGTATGAATTGAACCTGCTTAATAAACAGCAGGTAGGGAAGAAGGTTGTCTTTTTTCCTTTATAAAAAATTATGCGTAATGAGGGCTTAGGCTAGGGATGGATCGCTTACCTCCCGCCTCTCACAAATTTTAATGATCCATTCCGCCCTGACCCCTCAAAACAGGAACCCTTCGGGGTTTCCTCTCTATTTTTTTAAATACCTCTAATAGTAATTGGGAAAATTTCATCTAAATTTGGTCTGTTTAGAAATTCGATAGAATTTCTAATACAACAAGGATGAAATTCTTGAAATTTAAAGCACAACAAAGTTTCATACCCTATCAAGCTTGATTATTCCGTGCTGTTCCATGAAATTAAGCATTTCAAAAAGCTTGGATTTTGACAATTTGCTTTTTTTAAGAATTACTCCGGAGGATTTTTTGCCATCAATCATATGATAAACGACTGTTCCTTTTTGTCCGTACCTGTTTTGGAGTATTTTTTCAACCGGAGAAAAATGTTTTGCGGTTTTTTTGCCTGGTTTTATCTTTGTTTTAATCTTTTTTATATGTTTTTTCTTTGTTGGTTTCCTGGTTTTTTTTGCCATAGTTATCACCCGACAAGATTACCCAATGCTCCTGCCAATTTTTTGGGTGGCATGCTCAGCAATTCCGGATGAGCATTCAATTCGGATAATCTGCCCAGCCGAGATAACTCCACGAATAAATCGGATGATTTTTTGTCATGAGATTGTGCTATTGCCTGGCTGACTTCATTAACCACACTGCCAGTTGTTGTAGGGACACTTTTAAGTTCATGATGAGTTGTTTCCGCTGATGCGGGTGTGAGCTTGTCAACAACCTGTTCCGGGGTTGTTTTTTCCTTGATAAGATCGGATGCGTTCTTTTCTCCAACAAGTCCATTTAGCACTGATCTCCGTTCATTCTGTTCGCGTACTGCTTCATCATCAGATTTTCCTTTTTTCTTTAATTTTTTATCAAGTTCACTTAACAGTTCGATTATCTGCTGAATAATCTGCTGTTTTATTGCGGGTGTTTCATTAGTATTATTCTGAGAATCCGATGATAATGAAACTGCAAGAATTGCAGCTGCTGAGAAACCTGCTGATGCACATATTCCAAGGAAGCCGGTTCCGTATTCATTCCACCATTCTTTCCCTGCCTTTTGCTTTACATCACGCATAAAGTCTTCTTCTGTTTTTCCTGTGTATTTTTCTATTGATTCGCTATGTTGTTTCATTAATAGTGCGGCTGCTCTTGTTTCTTCTCCATTGTTTCCTTCAATCGCACTAGTTTGTAATCCATTATAATATGCAGTGCGGTATGTTCTGAGCACGTCATTTCTTTGTGTATCAAACGCAGCAAGAACGGTTTCCTGTGATGGTGTGCTCATCGAAGCACTGAATTTATTTGGACGGGTTTGCAAAACTCTTGCAAGATCATCACGATCATTATTTTCAAATGATCTTATTACATTAGGTAAAACAGTGGAAAATGCATTCATATCTTTTTGTGGAATTGGAAGAATTGGTTTTAAGGCGTCTAGACCTAATTTGATAGATTGTTTATCTGTTTTATCTAGACTTGCTAGTTGGACTGGTTGGGTAGACACATTTGTTTCTGGGTTTGCATATGCCATAGACTAATTACAAGAAGAAGATTTATAAAATTAGACCTGAGTCTTAGTTAAAATTAGGTATGCCTGACCATATTTTATTTCTGGCATTGAAACATAAAAACTAATACCCTGAGCAGGAAGATTCTCTTTAACTTCACTACCTGGAACTACCAAAACATTAAAAACCTCTCCACGACTGCCGTGTTCTATACTAGGTATCAGTTTCACAGCCCTCATTTCTTTTCCTGTTTCCTGTGTGTATAGTTGTGCTAATGGGTTTAGATCGATATCTGCAATTGGTTTGCCATTTACAAAAACTGTCAAACTTTTAGTGCCTGCTGGCGTTACTCTTCCGCTTGTGTGTGTAACATCTTCATGATAAACTGATCCAAGTGCATACATACCAGTATTCCTGGTTTGTATTGCAACATCAGTACCAAATGAATCAGGATGATCGGTAGTTCTTGGTTTATATTTCCACAAATCTCTCTCAAGTTTTTGTATTTCTTCAAGTCAAACCTTTGGAAGTGTGCTTGTATCAATTCTTTTTGGTGGCATAACTGGCAAAGGTGCAACACCACCATCCACAGGACTTGCCTGTGCAAGTTTGGCACCATTGAGTGTCTTGGGGTCTCGTGTCTTGGAGGGTTCTGCTGACAATGAAGCAGGCAATCCCAATACACTTACTGCCGCTAAAGCTGCCACACCATGTGCTAAACCAAATAAAACTCGTCTTCTTTCAGGGTTTACCAACAAACCTTTGGCTGCAGCATTGGAATTCTTAACAACCCTCTGTTCATTAGCAGCCATAGTTTACCCCCTATGATAAAGATATTAGTGGTAAACAGTTATATAAATGAGTAGTATACGTTGATTGACGAATTGGATTGACCGAATTTGGCTTCTTTGTTAATTATGACGGGAGTAAATGAAAATTTGAGATTTAAGTTATTTCCGTATGCCTATGAATTTTTCATACTCTTTATGATCTCCTATAAAATAGAAGGTACGGAGTTTATTACCTTCATCCGAAGTGAAACAAATTCTATATTGCCCCATCTCATCAACAAAATAGTAAACACCGTGTTGTGCATGTCTAAAACCAATTGATGGGAAATTTATGTATTTTTCCTTACGTTTCAAAAATCTTCTCTTAATATCATCTGGAACATTCTGGAAATATTTATCCCAATCCAGATCATACTCTAAAGTGTACATGAAATTTACTCGTTTTATAGAAGATCCTTGTATTTAGCAGTAAACTCAGCGTCACTTATAGTCTTCCTTTTCCCTTCTTTTTGTTCTTTGTGTAGTTTTTCAATTTTTTCTATTGCTTTTGTATCATCTAAAGGTTTTACGTTCAATTCCTCGTGTATCTCTTCTTCTATACGATTAACGATATTTCGATATTTGATTAATTGCTCGTATTCTTCCTTGGAAATATTCATATATTCCATTTATCCACCTATATCCATTATGTAACTACAAATTTATAAACGCTCATTCTACAATCTCCCAAACTAACAAGCGAACCCGTTAAACGTTTCCCGGTTCTTTTCTCCAACCATCCCAAGGTCAACACCAAAATATTCATGTATCGGCTTACCTGCAAGTACGAAAGGATTACGCAGTCTCAGTCCCAGCCCCGGGAGTGGAATGACCAAAGTCAGCAGCAGAAACATTCCACCAGCTGCCGTATTTATCTTTTAGCTGTTCTTCAATTGGCCTGGAATTCCTGATGGCAACAGTCACGTCTTCTTTTTCAATAAGCTCCTTTTTGTTCACAACTGCCATATCGCCTGCGAGTTTGATTATTCCACTTAGATTGCGCAACCGCAAAGTATACCCATTCATACGGTCAATTGCCTTTGCAATCCGTTTGGATTCGGAAAGAAGCTCATCAACAGCTTTCCTGCTCGCATGGGGAATCTTGCCATCCTTGATAATCTCCTGGGCAATAAACTGAATCATCTTGGACTGGTTTTCCTGGGATTCAGGAAGGAATACGTTCATGAGAACCTCGTAGCCATCACCTTTTATTCTTGATCGTAAAGGTGCAAGTATTTGCCGCATGTCCCCGATATTGGTTGCACCGACAAAAAGAAAATCGCAGGGCACATTATCAACGCGAACCGCTGCACCGCTCGA
>CAZLMI010000021.1:4992-10158 GCA_964560865.1 Microcaldota archaeon | reverse complement strand
TAGCCCAGAAAATGCAGAAGAATTCGTTCTCTGTTTAAATTCTAAATTAAAGAAAAAATCTTGAAAAATCATACTTTTAGCAGATATCATCAAACGATACCTTTTTATATTTTATATATCTAAAGTATCACTAAGTGATACTATCATGATACAAAAAGTAAAACGCTTCGGGGAAATGGAATTACGCCTTATATTTGCACTAGAGCAGAAAAAAAACTTTATCTTTACCTTTAGTGATGCAAGGAAGATACTAAAGACCTCCGTGGCTTCAGTTAAAAATATACTCAAACGGCTTAAGAAAAAGAATAGGGTAATCCGACTTCAAAAAGGAGTATACCTCTTTGCGCCTATGAAAAGTGGGCAGGATGGATTTTGGTCTGAACATGCATTCATGGTAGTTCCTTATCTGGTTAAAACAAAAAAATATTACATTGGTTTTCTTTCAGCTATGAACTATTGGGGAATGACCGAACAGATACCTATAATCGTAACTGTCGCCCTTCAAAGGCAGAAGAAAAGTACTGAAGCGGTTCAATCCAAATTTGTTTTTGTAAAAAAACCCAGATTGGGAGAATCCGTTCCTATTGATTTTGGTGGAGTAAAGGTAAATATTTCTTCCAGGGAACAGACCATAATTGATGGATTATTGTATCCTGAATATTGCCTTGGGATAGCTGAAATTGCAAAAGCAATACAAACAACAAGAAAAGAGCTTGATTGGGAAAAACTTATTCAACTTGCAAAACAGGAAAAAAGTGTAGTGAGAAGGCGATTAGGGCATTTATTGGATGTCTTGAAAATAAAAAAATATTCGAAGCAACTGGAGGAAAAATTCATTGGTTTTAACTGGCTTGATTCTCACTCAAATAAAGAGATTATCAGTTATTCAAAAAAATGGGGTCTTAAGTTAAATTTATCTGAAAAGCAATTGCTTGATTTTATGGAGGTGTACTAAGATGGATATTGTAAATTTAAGGAGAATATCAGTTAAGACTGGAATTCCGCAAGCAATTATAGAAAAGGATTATGTGCTTTCTGTTATCCTTAATGAAATTTCAAAAACACCAGTAAAAAATAGCATAATCTTCAAAGGTGGAACTGCAATAAAAAAGATTTATTTTGAAGAAGCACGATTTTCAGAAGATCTTGATTTTACTGTTTTGAATTTGGAAAAAATGCAGATTATTCAAGAATTGGGTAGTTTATTCAAGAATAAGGAAATCGAAGGAATCAGTTTTGGAGAAATAAAAGAGGAAAAAACCAGCGCAGGACTTAAGCTTTCTTTGAAATATTCATCTGTATTAAATCATCCTCAAAGAATAAAATTTGATTTCAGTTTTAGGGCTAATCTTATTTTGAATCCGGTTGAAAATCAAATAATTGATAGTTACAGATTGGGAAACAACACAATAAAGGTGCTTTGTCTTGAGGAACTTTTTGCAGAGAAAATGCATGCGATTATGTCCAGGGTCGTGCCTCGTGACCTCTATGATGTTTGGTTTCTTTTGGGCAAAAAAGCTAAGGTAGATTCCGCCATTGTCCAAAAGAAATTTGCATATTATAATGAACATTTTGAACTTCAGAAATTAAAACTAAAAATAGATGATTTCAAGATTAAATGGCATCAGGATTTACGGCAGTTGCTGAGTAACGTTCCTGAGTTTGGAGTTGTTTCAAAGGAAGTTTTAGATGGTTTGGAAAATCTCGGTATTGAATAGGCAGCATTTAAAAACACCCTGATGCAAACAACAGTTTAGCGAGAAGACGTAGAATTGTGCTTTCAGGTATTACTTGAATATATCGGTTGAGCACACACTCAGGCCGTGCCTCAGTGTCTTCCTCCTGCATCGAATTTTTCTACTTTTCTGAGGTCTTCTTCGACGTGAAAAAATTTCAAAAATCGGTTCGATGCAGTTTTAGCGCATTAGACCTGGTTCGTTAATCCCATCTCAAAAATCTTCTTCATCATGAATTCTTTGAATTCTGCGTTTTCCATTAGTTTATTCATAAGACCTCGAAAAGCAAGCATTCAAGTACTGCAGCTGCGTATATTCTAATACATCATTCCAGCAAAGAACAGCGGTCTTCTGATTTCATCCAAAAGTCCAGGGTGTGTTAAAATAATTTTCTTTTTCTTTTCCATGCCTTTGAATTGGGATCTCCCTTTCCCCCTACCGCCGATTTCAATAACTACATCTTCTACAAGATAATCTGGTGTCTTCTCCCCCCTATTAGTTTTAAGATACGATATTTCTAAACCAGATGAAAGTATAGATTCAACAAAAAAATCTTCTCTTAGCGCTCCAATGCATTCACTATAATCTTTATATATAAGACGATAAGGTAGTGCAAAAAGAATCTTTGGTTCTTTCAGCACATTAGTTCCCTTTGGAAAAAGTCTATTCAAAATAAATGCCTTTTCCAAAATAGACACATATTTCTCAGATTTGTATTTTGTTATATTTAGGTTTGATGAAATAGACGAATAACTTATACCTTCAGCAGGAGATTTTCCTATAAATTTTATCATTGATCGCATTTCATTTGCTTCTTCGGCAGTTACCTTGGCAGAAAATAGAACGTCTTTAGATAAAACAGTTTCTAAGATATTATTGAAAAGTGGGATAATCTCACTTGTTTCTTCAACAAAAGGATAAACGTTTCCTTTCATATATTTTTCAAAAAGTACCTCGTAAGTCATTGTTTTTGAATAGTATTTTTTTGATTTTTCATGGTCCAGTATATCCTTCATTTTTAATTCCTCAATCCTCTCTTTCTTTTCAAAGAAGATCAATTCCCTAAATGAAAATGCAGGAATTTTGATGATCCTTACTCTTCTGGATAAATCATATGCACTTGCATGTAAGGAAAGAGCGCATGAACTGGTAAAGATTATGTTTATTTTGAGGAAATCATATATTTTTTTTAATTCTTTCTCAAAGCTGTTCAAAAAATGGATTTCGTCCAGAAATAAGAATTGGGTTCCTTTGGCTTCAAGTTCTTTAGCAATGGAAAACAAAGGTTCATCTATTCTTATGGCGTCCAAAGAGAGGTAAAATGAGTCTGGATTTCCCAAAAGTAATTGTCGTAATAACACTGTTTTTCCAGCGCCTCTCGGTCCCACCAATCCTAAAAATATTCTTTCTTTCATTAACTTTGACATTTTTTCATACAAGAAACGTTTGATTGGATAATTTTTTGCATCTTCTTTTGCTTTATCATTTAGCTCCATTATCTCTAGTTTCATAAGGATATTGCAACAGAAATATTTAAAATACTATCATTTTAGTAAATCATTGAACAAAATGATATGCATTCTGTAAAACTATTGAACAAAATGTACTATATCTAATATATTGCCCTGACGCAGCCTTTAAAAACATCTCAATGCAAACAACAGTTTAGCGAGAAGACGTAGAACTGTGCTTTCAGGTTTTACCTGAATATCTAAAAGGAGTACACACCCATGCAATGCCCCAGTGTCTTCCTCATGTATTATATAATTCCGTAAAGGTTGCATATTGGCTGCTCCTTTGGATTAGTTAGCGGGGCAGCTGCTGCAAGACCAAAAAGAACCCAGGGTTCATTGTTACAAACCAAGTTTCTTCAAAAATTCTTTTCTCCCCGTTCCATTTGGCTCAAACCAACCGGGGGTTAAATAGTCTGCTTCTAAACGCATTATAGCTACGCCCTCCTGATACTGATCCATGCCTGCAAATTTATATCCGCCTGTGCCACTTGTATGAATTCTTTTTATATCTTCTTCAGGCAATTCGACAAGCACGGCAAGATTTTTTGTATTTGGACTAAAGTGCATCATCAAATGGAATTTATTAAATGCCCCGGCAAGACCAACACATACAATACCACGACAAATATTTCCTATATATGAGTTGCCACGCTCTCTACCCAAAGTGACTGTTCGGGTAGTTTCTGCAAATTTGGCGTTAATCGACAATCCGTCTCCTGCAATTTCAAGCGGGCTATCATGGCTTCCTATTCTCAGTTTAACGCTACCATACATAACATCCAAAAAATCAAGGCCAAAAGGTAATCCGCTTACTGGATGCATTGGAGCCAGATCAACAGAACTGCTTGGAAAATGTTCTGAAGCACTGAATCGTCTTGGGTCAATATCAACAATCATCTGATCATCCGAAACCTTAAAATCGTTGGCACTTAACCCCGAGACATATAAACAAACATTCATTTTACCTTTATGCCTTCCTGTTTGAACCACAACTTTATTGGAACCGGGAGAATAAACAATTGAGTCATCTAATGGCACATTGGCTTCTCCAAAAGCAACTAACCTGTCTACTAAAAATGGCGGCATTATGGTACTTAATCTTGGTCTTCTGTTTAACCAATCTGGTAACTCAAAGGTAAACAACATCTCCATGCATTTGTTATTGACCAACACCGCTCTTGCTCCTCTGCCAGATAAAAGTTTTGCCTTTGTTCCATTCTCTTCGTTAAATATGTCGACTTTTTTATAAGCATCCAAAAGAGGGCCAGCAGTTCCTATTAAGGCAACGTTGAATCGTCTTCCTTTATTTTCAAAAACAGCCATGCGCACTGGGTTATCTTTACTAGTTCTCATAGATTTTTCTAGCATAAAAATTACCTAATTTTTATTGTATACATATGTTTTAAAAGATCGTGTCTAGTGTTTTTGTTGATACAACCTCCTGCACTCCATATACAACATCTTGTACCTCTACCCAAAAACTATCGCAAACGTTTATAATTTTTAGTTGGATGGAAATCTTTATATGTTTAGTATACGTCTTACTTTTCGGGTTTAATTTATGGCACGAAAAGATAATTCAAAAATAAGAAGCTATACCATCGGATTATTTTTGCTTGCTTCATTGGTATTGCTGGTTTTGGGATTATTCTCTGATACTGCAACCATGAAACTTGCTGCACTTGGAATAATCCTGTTAACTATTTCCTCGTTTCTTTTGACTTGGGTAAATCCGGTATTTTTTACAAAACAAAGCTTTATGTTCAATTTTGCCATTGCAACCTCATACTCTTTTTTTACATCAATGATTTTAATCGGAATAATTTTCATTGTGGATGCGTTCGTGTATCCTGCATCGAATCCAGCATTTACGGTATTTGGCTCAATCTTTGTTGGTATGGTTGTGGGCAGGCTTT
>CAZLMI010000021.1:0-4982 GCA_964560865.1 Microcaldota archaeon | reverse complement strand
TGTCTGGTTCTTTTCCGAAATCCTTTTTAACATATATCAAATACCTAATCATTCATGAGATTAACTCCCTTGTTGGCATTTGCCATGGTTTTTTTGTTTGCATTTTCTTTATTCGGCTGTCTTGGTGATGTACAAAATCCTTCGGATGACGTTTATCCGCCAAACAAAACCGCCACCCCGCCGGATGATGTTTATCCGCCGAATAAAACAAATGTTTCTGTTATTCCGGTCACCCCAGTCAATTTTACTCCATCAAATGTTTCTATTTGCAACTGGCAGAGTCCGTCAAAGTCAAGTTTAAATCCGGGAAAACTAAGTTACAAAACCAATGTTTCAGTTGATGCAATTGCAATTTCACAATATGGCTGGAGGGCAGTTGCCGGGGCCCAGGACTATAAAATATATTATTTCAAGCAGGATTCCTCAGAGCCCTACTTTGTTTATAAAACCGGCGGGCAGGTAAATACTGTTTCAATGGCAGATACTGGCATGAATTTTGTCGCAGGAAGCCGGGACGGAAAAATTTACTATTTTGAATGTGATGAAAAAATTCCAAAATGGATATACAATACAAAACAGGACGATGGCAGTGGCCCTGCGGTTCAGTCCGTCGATATCACAAGAGATGGAAAGTGGATTGCAGCAGTTTCAAAATCCCATTTTTATCTGTTTAATTCCAGTCAGAATATTCCTGTTATAAATTTGGATTTATCCAAAAGTGTGTGGAGTCTTGCAACTGTCGATATCTCAGATGATGGTTCGGCAGCCGTTGTTGGAAGCATTCCGGACGGGACTAACGGTCAGATATTTTACATAGATTTGAATGCAAAGAAGTTACTTTGGCAATACAATATGACTGATCTTGGATGGGCTAGTGGTGTTCCAATTCCAGTGGCAATTTCGTTTTATGGTTATGAACTTGCAGCCGGCGGTCCGGACAACCAAATACATTTTTGGAAAAGCGATTCAGCAACTCCGGTATGGACCTACAAAATCACAGATGAGAGTGCAGTATACTCGGTTTCTTTATCTGCTGACAGTACTAAATTAGCTGCAACCGGATACTCCAGATTATTCTATTTTGACAGTACGATATCAAACAAAACCACCATGACTTACGATGGTTATTACAAGGATTTGACCAACAAAAGCCGGACCGGGTCATGGGATATCGGAAATTATTTGCATGCAGTTGACCTTTCCCATGATGCATCCACCCTTGTAGCTGGGGATTATGTCTACGGTCATTTCTTTGTAATCGAAGATGGGTCGGCATCATCAGTTAAAATGTACGATCTTGCATATGATGTGGATCCTGTGGGTGCAGTTAAAACTTCATCAGATGGCTCATGGGTAATCGCCAGTAGTACCTTCTATGGAGAAGTCCTGCGTTTCCAATTAAATTGAGGTGGTATTATGAAAATCGGAATTATGTTGAGTACAAATGATCCGGAAACAGTATGGAATGCTTTTAGGTTTGGCGTTACTTCACTTAAGGAAAAACATTCAGTTAATATTTTTCTTATCAACAGGGGTGTTGAAGCAGAAGAAATTAAAGATGCAAAATATAATGTTTGTGAACAAATCGATTTATTCGTCAAAAATAATGGCCATATCCTGGCATGTGGAACATGTTTGAAATCCAGGCATAAAGAAGGCAATAATATCTGTCCCATTTCGACAATGCAGGACCTTTTGAAGATGGTTGAGGATTCCGATAAGATACTGTCATTTGGATGATACTATGGTTTCTCTCCAGGAATTAGAAAAGGAAGTTAAGGACATACAAGAAAGGAACCAAAGGGTTGAACTGGATAAATCATGGGAAACCAGCGTGACCAGAAAGCTTGTGCTGTCTGTTGCAACGTATATTGTCATAGTTTCATTTATGATTGTTTCAAAAATTCCAGAGCCATGGACCAATGCCACTGTTCCTGCAATTGCATTCATTCTGTCCACTCTTTACCTTCCATTTTTTAAGGAATTTTGGAAAAATCATATCCACAAGGGCTAAATATATTCTCCTTTCTATTTTTCCAATGCTGAAAATCATAAATCGTGTATTCCTTGCAATTTTGTTGCTTCTTTCAGTTGGGAGTATACTCTTCAGTATCCTCATACTGTCTATTCCTGATCTTTTGGGGAGCGGACTGGAATTCGAGAGTGTTACTGCTTTGGCAAAAAGTCCGGAATTTGTTCTGTTGCCGGATACGTCGTCTATCAAGCCCATCGATTCCCCGTATGAAATTAATTATACTGTCAAAACCCCGCAATTAAAAAAATTCGACCAGCTTTATATTGAAGTTTACGATAATGGCAGATTCATTGGTGATGTGGACTGTCTTGAAAATTTTAGTTCCTATCAACATTACAAGGATAAAACCGAATTCACATGTACTGCGAATATTCCATATGATTACAGTAAATCTGAAAATTATCTGGTTTTTGCAACTATTTATGGTGAAACCCGGGAATTGGCATCCGATCCAGTGACACTAAAAATCGACTGGACTGGTTATGAAAATACATTCTGGCAGTTTTCGCTGTTTTTTATTTTTGCTACGGTCATAGCATATCTAGTCATTCTTCTTCCGCTTACCCTATTTGCAGTTTATCTTGCATCAAAGGTAAAGCATTCTGATGCATTTTCAGATGATTATGCTCTTTCATCCATTCTTAATCCATTTGCCGGTGGCAAAACACTTTTGCAGAAATTCAATTCATTTATTGCGTCCCCGTATTTCTGGATTTTTGAAATTATCGGGGTTTTGATTATACTTTTTTATATGCTTCTGACTGCGCAAATATGGAAGTCACCAACCGCATTCACGGCATTTTTTCTTTCAGGTCTCATGGCATTTGTAATTCCTTATTTATGGTGCCTGGCATGGTGGTATGCTGATTTTAAGGAAAGGGAGCCTTTGCGTTTGCTCGTAACATTATTCTTATGGGGTATGCTTGCGGCACTTATGTCCATAGGAATAAATTCATTGACCGGAGTCATTTTTGAGTTGGTCGGTCTTGGGTTTCTTAGCGCATTTTTAATTGCACCAATTGTGGAAGAATTTCACAAAGGCATGGGTGTCGTACTATTTGGAGAACATCATGAGTTTAATTCTATTGAAGACGGGCTTGTTTTTGGTTTTGTTATCGGAATGGGATTTTCATTTATAGAAGACTGGGTGTATCTTCTTTCCAGCCCCATGGGTTCTGATTTTTGGAGCTGGATCTCTCTTTTTATTTTCCGTTCGATGTTGTTCTCCGCAAACCACGGTCTTTATACTGCGATAACCGGGGGGATAATTGGTTTTATTATTGAACGCGGATTCCGGGCACCGGCATTAGGCATTATTATTGCGGTTCCTATTGCAGCATTTTTTCATGCAATGCACAACTCAGGGGAATTGTTGTCTGCCATTTTTGGTACTGGCGGTACACTTGCATATTGTTGTTTGTTAATTCCATTATTTGATTACGGCGGTTTAATCCTGCTGGTGATTTTATTTTTATGGGCTTTATTCAGGAAAAGGAATTAATTTTATTTTTTTGCAAAAACCAGATAAGCACTGTGCATTAAACCAAAATGCTGCGGCCTTACCCCAAAATCGCGTACTTCGTACTCGCGGTTTATGCCTTCAACCATGAATACCTCCCTGAAATGTTTTTTTGCTTCCAGGACAAGTTCCTTTGCCTGTTCTATCTGGAGGCAATGGGCTGCCAGAAAACCGTTTTTGCTTAACAGCTGGTGGGCACGCTCTGCAATCTTGTGCGCTTCTGCAATATCGCAGAAAATAAGGTCAAATGATTCTTCCTTTTCATCAATTCCTTCAAGTACGTCCCCGCGTTTCATAATCACGTTTTTCATGCCGCTTTGTTTTACGTTCTCCTGTGCAAGGTCTGCGAATTCTGTTCTTTTTTCATACGTAGTTACTTCATTTGCAATATTTGCCATTTGTATAGTCATGAAACCAGAACCCGTTCCGAGCTCCAGAACGCGGGATTCCTTTCCTATGCCTGTGTAAGCAAATACCAGTCCTGCATCCTTTGGCAGGGTAACTGCCGGCCCGCCGCGTTTGCATTTCTTGAGCAATTCAGGAAAATGAAAATCTGGTGGCGTTGGTTTTTTTCTTGGCATAATAATCACATTATCTTTTTCCATTTTTTCTAGTACTCATTTTTTCATCTCTTCCCGGTATGCCCTGAGTTTTGTGTCTAATGGTTTGTCTTTCAGTGCAAGTATTGAAATTGCAAGCAATGCGGCATTTTTTCCGTTGTCAATTCCGACAGTCGCAACTGGAATTCCAGGAGGCATCTGCATGATTGAAAGCAGTGCATCAAGGCCGTCAAGTTTTGCATTTACAGGTACTCCTATGACCGGCTTTATGGTGTGTGATGCGCACACTCCCGGCAATGCTGCACTCAAACCTGCAATTGCAATAATCACGTCAGCGTTTGTTTCAGAAACAATCATCTTTACCTTTTCAGGATTTCTATGCGCGGATGCAACTTCAGTTTTGAATCCAACCTCAAATTCTTTTAATGCTGCCTCTGCCTTTTCGGCGATTTCACTGTCGCTTTTGCTCCCCATAATTATAAGTACTTCGGACATAAGAAAATACTGTGATATTCGTTTTTTAAAAGTGCGTGAACAAATTATCTGCATGGTAAAAGCAGCAGCAATGAAAAAACGCTACATTCTTTTTGAATATTCCGGAAGTTCCGTTACCGAACCGGATTTAAAAAAATTCCTATATTCGGAAGCCTTGAAATTTTCGGGGAATACGGACTTTCGTTTGCCGGATTAAAATTAATGGAATACGATGAAAAGAAAAAAATCGGAATTATCCGTTGCGAACGATCTCATCTTGATCAGTCTCTTGGTTTTCTTGCTTTGGCAACTATTGCACGCGGAAGGGTTGTTTCAAAAAAATCAAGCGGGACTATTGCTTCTTTGAAATCTGCCTGACTGGGCAGCAATTCCT
>CAZLMI010000020.1:0-10254 GCA_964560865.1 Microcaldota archaeon | reverse complement strand
TGAGCCTGCCTTGCTTTTTGTTCCGGAGTTTGTGGCATGAATAATTTGGCTGTCAGAGTACCGAATAATAAAGTCGCTGCAACAACTCCGGCGATAACCAGACGTTTTATAGTCAGAAATGACTTTGAGAGGACGATCAGTTCAGTAGCCGGTTCAGAAACCGGTAACGATTGTTGGCTTGTATAACCTCCGGGTGCAATATCAATTGGAGTTAAACAAACAGGATCAATATCAACTTTAGGAGCTGGCATCGGCAAATTCACAAGATCCGGTCGGTGTAATGAATAATCCCCGGATTCAAATTCACCACCAACCTGTTTGTGTTGGTCATCTCCAAGATGAATAGGTTCGGGATTGGGTGGTCTCACTCCAGCAGCAGAGGAAACAGTCGATTTTGACGGTGAAGTAACTAATGGTGCCAGTACCGGGGGATTTTCATGCTGTGCTAAACTACCTGAAAGTAAATCCATACCCGCCTCAAAATCAGGATCGCTTGACCCGACAGCACCTCCAGCATCTCTTTCAGGAACAGGAGTCACAACTGCACGTGGAGAATAATTTTGAGAAACCGGGGGGCGTGCTTCCGGTTCTTCAGCAACTGGTACTTCTCTTGTCGGTTTTTGAAGATATTCCGATAAAACACGCGGATCCCTCATCCTGTCAAATACATTTCTTGATGGATTTCCTGATGAAGTGGCAGGAATGGATGGTGGTTTGGAGCCTTGGGTTCCGGTATCAGCGGGACCTTGAGGTGGTTTTGATTTGAAAGCCATATTATCAGAATTGATTGTGGTAGAATGTATTTAAAAACGCAACTAAATGGCATGCTGCAGCAAATTCATGCATTTTTTACAAAAATCGGGATTCTTCAAATCCACATTTTCAATTGAATGCGAATAATTCATCACGCATTTCGGATTCCTGCAATGCTGCAGCTTAAAACTATGGCCAAGTTCATGGACAATTTCCGTAACTAAACGTCTTTTGAATAGTTTGCCTGCAATCCGCATGTCCTTCACCTTGCCATAAAATCTAGGATCAAGCCGTTTGGTGGAGATTATGCAAATGCCTTCATATGTGAGACCGAAAACAAATGTCAGCCCGGGAATGAACATATCCTCATTGAATATGTAAATGGTTTTTCGTAATGGAGAACGAAACGGCGCAAGTTCATTTAGAAGAATCTCGGCATCCCACTGGTTTCTTTTTTTGTCATAGGCACGCGAAAAATGAAGGGACTGGAGATCAATATGCACGTCCGCTTGAAAGTTTTTATGAAGAGAATTGATAATGTCGTGAAGTCCTGGAACCGTCCTGTCAAGCATCACAATTGAGATTCGCATCAAAAACACAACTGCATTATGTATTATATTTGTATTGTGCGAAATAAAAACCAACAAATATATAATTGCTTGGCGGTAAACAATATTGATTTTATTCATCTGAGGTGATAGGTTTTGTCAGAAATAAAAAATGAAACCCAGAGTAAGGAAAGCGTTTCAATAAGCAAGAATACCATTTATGGAATTGGAATAGTGATAATTGTCGCATTACTGACTATAGGGATAATGACCGGCGGTTTTGGATTATTCAAGAATAACAATCAGACAAACAGCACTACCAATACGACAAATGCAACAAATACAACCAATAATACGATTATACCGGGCATAACACAATTATCAGTAACTACGGGAAGTATTACCGCATATGGACAAGCAAACGCACCAGTAACATGGTTAGAATTCAGTGAGTTCCAGTGCCCGTATTGCTGGAAGCTTTATACACAAACGAATAATTACGTAAAAACAAATTATGTGCAAACCGGAAAGGTAAAGATGTACTGGAAGGATGTACCCCTGAGTTTCCATGATAAGGCAACCAGTGCAGCGCTTGCTGCCAGGTGTGCAAATGAACAGGGAAAATTCTGGGAAATGCATGATAAAATATTTGACAACCAGCAAACATGGACCAGCCAGTCCGTAAGCCAGTTTGAAACCACAGTAAAGGGATATGCTTCGGCACTTGGCATGGATAGCCAGACATTTGATACGTGTTTGAGCTCAAAGAAATATATAAATGATATAACCAAGGACGCAAACGAAGCGGCAAGCCTGAATATAGATAATGGAGCAGGATACCCGAAGGGAATACTTGGCACGCCCGGGGTTTTGCTGCTGCTGCCAAAAAACAAAACAAACCTGAATACGCTTAAAACAGCCGCAAGTGCATACCAGCTGGGGATATATCAGGACTTAAACAACTACATTGTGTTTGTAGGCGGAGCATACCCATACGAAACTTTTGACGCAGTATTGAAAACCGTTACTTACAGCTAACGGTAGATTCTTTTTTTATTTTTATTGGTTATTTATCATCGGAACTGAAACTCGAAACAACCGAATAGTCCGGTCCGGATTTTCCCAAAACGCTCTGCATGAGTTCGAATGATGAAACTTCGAATTCCCCAAAATCAGTATGTCCGTATTTCTCAAGAAAAGCGAACGGGTCGAATTTTTTCCTGACACGCGCCACTGTCAAATGCGCTGAAAACGGTTCATTTTCACCAAATTGACCCAAAATATCGTTGATTTTTTTTGCCAGATGATACAGTTCTTTGGATTCACATCCAACCCAGACAACCCGGGCATTGCTGGCACTTGGGAATACGCCCACCCCGTGCAAAGCCACGTTAAAGCGGGTAAATTTCACCTTTTCAAGTTCAGAAGCAATATCGCCAAGTCTAAAATCCGGCACCTCGCCCAAAAATTTTATCGTGATGTGCAGGTTGTCTTTTTCTACGGGTTTTACTGCATCGCTTGGAAGAAATGCACCTATCGGATAAATCTTTTCTTTCATGCTTTCTGGAATATTAACAGCCACAAAAAGACGGATTGAACTTGCCATAAACTTTTAAATGAAGGTTTTGAATTAAAGTATATGCTTTCCCAAAAGGCACTAGGAACAAGCGGATGGGAAGTATTCCATTTGTTTGAAAAAAGTGTAGAATTGCAGTACTCAGACCAGCAGCTTAAGACAAAGGAAATTTCGGAATCAGATGGTTACGGAATACGGGTCTTAAAAAACAAAAAGATAGGATTTTCGTATTGCGAAGACCAGGAAAAACTGAAGGTGAGTGCAGCACGTGCGGCACAGATATCAAAGTTCTCCCCGGAATCAGAATTCTCATTTCCAAAAAAACAGAGAATAAAGCAATTGAATATATATGACAGAAGAACGGCAGAGATTGAAATCGAGGAGATTAAGGCGCATCTGGAACAGATAATGGACGCACTTGGAAATGCAAAAAAGAAATCAAGAATAATGGTTTCAATGGACATGAATAAGATTTCACTGGACAATAGCAATGGGTTTTCAGATTCTTATCAGGCAACGCAGATGAATGCATATTGTGAAGTAATGCTTGGAAAGGGATCGGGTTTTTCGTATAAATCCTCGGTAGGCATTTTGGATAAACCATGGGAGATAGGAAAAGATGCACTCCGGATGGCGAAGGATATGGCACATCCGAAAAAACCTGCCCCGGGAAAATATGAGGTAGTTTTTTCACAGGAAGCAATTGACAATATTCTTGAGATATTCATACCCTCGCTTTCCGGGGAATGGAAACGCAAGGCGATTTCAAAACTTGCAGACAAAAAAGGAAAACAGATTGTATCGCCTCTTTTGAGCATATATGATGACCCGCTGGCAACCGGAGAAAGCTCAATGCCATTCGATGATGAGGGCATACCATCAGAAAGACGGGCGCTCGTAGAGAATGGAGAGCTGAAAGGATTCATATGGAACCGCGAGATTGCCGCACTTGCAAAAACAAATGAAGAAGGATTCTGCAGCAGGGAAAGCTATTCCTCAAACCCGTCAATAAGCTGTTCCAACAAGGTTATACCCCCTGGGGATTATACTGATTTTGAACAGGAACTAAGAAATTTTATATTAATATATTCGGCACACGGGACACATACTGCCAATCTGACAACAGGCGACTTTGGACTCGAGGTAAACATAGCATTTCACATAAAAGACGGAAAACGGATTCCGATACGCGGATTTATGATAAGCGGGAACATTTTCGAACTCCTGAATAAGATAACCGGATTGGAAAAAACGCAGAAGACACATGGTGATCTGATAGCACCAAGAATTGCATTCGGGGAAGTGAATGTCGTATCATGAAAGAATACACAGTAAAAAGATTATAAATATGAAATGTTTTATTTAAATTGAAGAGTGGGTATAATGAAGATTTTCAAAACAACAGAAGAAATACAGGTTCCGACAAAACTCATAGATCAGATAGTGGGCCAGGACAAAGCAGTGGCAATAATAAAAAAAGCAGCAGCCCAAAAAAGGAATGTACTTCTGATAGGCCCGCCTGGAACAGGAAAAAGCATGCTTGCACAGGCAATGGCGGAATTAATGCCCACAACCGAACTTGAGGATATACTTGTTTACCCAAATAATACAAACGAAAATATGCCAAAAATAAGGATAGTGAAAACTTACCCAGTCGAAGAACTTGAAAAGAACAGGGAAATTACGCAATATTATTCTCCAAAGGAACAGATGACCGTAAAAAAGTTAACAGAACAGAAAAAAACCGAGGACATTCCGAAAGCGCTCATGCTTGGCCTTGGGAGAAGGATAACTTCGATGAAGAAGGAGACTGAAGAAAAGGGAGCATCCCCGATATTCATCCTTTCAATGCTCGGATTGCTGCTCCTGGCGTTTATATTCTACGCGGATGTGGCTGAGAGCACAAAATGGTTCATAGTGGTCGTGCTTCTAAGTATTGCCGGATTATACATGTTTTACAGGGCAACTGCAGGTCTCGGAAGAAGATTATCCCCGATAGACCAGGTAGCACCAAAACTGATAGTGGATAATACTGAAAAAACAACTGCACCATTCATAGATGCAACCGGATCAAAGGCAGGTGCATTGCTTGGTGATTGCAAACACGATCCACTCCAATCCGGTGGGCTCGGCACGCCCCCGCATCTGCGTGTGGAAAGCGGCGCAGTCCACAGGGCAAACAAGGGAGTGCTTTTCATAGATGAAATCGCTTCATTAAAATTAAACTGGCAACAGGAACTGCTTACGGCAATGCAGGAAAAGAAATACCCGATAACCGGCCAGAGTGAGATGAGTTCTGGAGCACTGGTCAAGACAGAACCAATACCAACGGATTTCGTACTTGTAGCTGCAGGAAACCTTCCGGACATGCAACATATACACCCCGCACTCAGATCCCGTATACGCGGGGCAGGATATGAAATATATGTAGAAGATAGTATGGAGGATACTGAAGAAAATGAAGAAAAAATAATCCAGTTTGTTGCACAGGAAGTCCGCAAAGACGGAAAAATTCCGCATTTTACATATGATGCAGTGAAAGAGATAATTGAAGAAGCACGCAAACTTGCAGGAAGACGAAAACGATTTACATTGAACCTCAGGGAATTGGGCGGTCTTGTACGTGCAGCCGGCGATGTTGCAAAAGAAAAAAAGAAACAGTACGTTGATGTTGATGACCTCGAAAAGGCATCGGCGATATTTACTTCCATTGAAAGCCAGCTTGGTAAAAAAATGATTGAACGAAAGCGCGAATACCAGACAGTAAAGGCAGATGGAGCGGATGTTGGAAGGGTAAATGGGCTGGCCGTGCTTGGGGATTCGCATGCAGGCCTTGTATTGCCAATAGTTGCGGATGTTACACCTGCAGCATCAAGCAGTGAAGGAAAAGTAATCGCAACTGGAAAGCTGGGGACAATCGCAAAGGAAGCCGTGGAAAATGTTTCTGCGATAATAAAAAAGCATATTGGAACCGACATAACTACAAAGGATATACATGTCCAGTTCCTGCAAACCTATGAAGGTGTGGAAGGGGATTCTGCAAGCATATCAACAGCAGTTGCAGTAATCAGTGCAATAGCCGAAATTCCGGTAAAACAGGAAGTCGGAATGACTGGTTCGCTTGATGTAAGAGGGCATGTGCTTCCGGTGGGTGGAGTAAGCGGAAAGATAGAAGCTGCGATAGAAAGCGGACTGAAAACCGTTTTGATACCTGCATCAAACATGCAAGACGTTTATATTTCAAAGGAAAAGAAAGATAAGATAAATATAATTCCGGTAAGCAACATTGCAGAAGTCCTGACATATGCATTTGAGGAAGGCAAAAAGAAGAAGACGATTATTGAAAAGATAAAAAAGCAGTTCAAGTGAACGGCGTACTGTTCACCTGCAGTCCGACAAAAACTTCGTGCATTTTTGTGGACATTAAATAATGCATACCCCACCTGCTTGCAGTCTACTTGTTCGGTGCACCGAACAAGGGAATTTGAGAAACCTTTTGGTTTCTCAAAGTGGGGTCTCTTAGGTCACTTTGATTAGAAACATCTCCGAAAGTCATTCGCCAGTCCTGAAGACCACACTGTCGCCTACAGAAGTAACCGACCGGAAGGGAAGCGTGAATTTCTTTTCAAAAAGCGTAAGGATGATGATTGTGCTTTTCTTGGGTTCGACCCCGACAATCTTCCCAATATATGCACCATGTTCGCTCACTGCTTCCTTTCCATCCAGCTTCATACGCAAAAGCATATCCGCACGCAACCAGGAAATAACAGTGGTGCTTGCGTATCCAAGAACGATTGAAACAAAAAGCGTAAGCAGAAAATCCGAAAAACTCACATATGGTGAAGATACGTTGAGCAGCCAGTCACTTGCCACTTTAAGTACAAGCATGGCGATTGTTGCACCGATACTGTATAGGGCGTATTTTGTTATATCGAATTTCCTTTTTTCAACAAGTGCATCAAATCCTTTTCCAATCATGATAAAGACTACTGAAACCAGAAGAATACTTACAACACTGCGCACCACGCTTGCAACAAGCTTATCCGGACTTAATGAAAGCGCAGACCCGGCCTGATAATTCTGATAGCCAATCAGAACTGCGACAATCAATAATGAAAATCCACCGATATATCCTATCCAGCCAGTTTTTTCAATTGAAAAATTGAAATCCTTTACAAAATTCATGGCAAGTTCGTCAATGCCATAAACCCTTAGCAATAAATAAAATCCGGCAAGTGCCACCACCGGCTGCCAGCCGAAACCAAGATAAGAAGTAAGTGAGATTAAAAGCAAAAGCAATGCAGGAATCCCCAGAAGTATTTTTGCATAGTGCGGATCTCGAAGCTTTTCAATAAGTACAAAATAAGTTTTTTCGAGTTCCTTTGCCTGTTTTATAAAGATTATTTTTGTTGAATCGATCCTGATTCTTGATTTTATAACTGGTATAACTTCCTCATCAGCAGCTCCGTCAGAAACAAGAATACATGAAACAGGATTCAACTCCTGGACAATCCTGTCGAGCTGATTGCTAAGAGACTTATCTGATATATACCCTATTTTTTTATCCCCGGTAATTGTGGCGATTTCGACCACTTTGCCATCATGCTTCATTTCATCATACAACTTTACGGCATAGAACATTGCATTTGCATCAGGATCTTCCGGATCAGCCATTGCAAGTTTAGTCGCAGCAGTGATATTTTCATTCCTGCCAATAACCGGACCGGGTACTTTAGCTTTTTCGTAGAGATCGTTGTCCCGATCCACACAAAGCACGATTATTGGTCTTACCATGGTTATTTTGGAGGGGTTTCTTATTTTAAAAGCTTTTGTATGTGCTCAAAGCGCAAACAGGCATTTAAAAAACCTTTCTCATAACATAAACCAGTAAATTACGGTGAGTTATTGAAAAACAAAGTGCTAGTTGTGCCCGGCAAACACCTCTCAGAAGCTGAGGAAGGCATGCCCGGAAAAAACGCGTATATAGAGAATGACAATATATACTCCGCAGTCATGGGAGAGCCGGTTACCGAAAACGGAGTTGTAGACGTAAAAAGGAATGGTTCCAGAGTGGAAGTGCCTGCGGTAGGGCAGGTAGTATACTGTATCGTTTCGCGAACAAGCCCGACCAAAGCATTTTGCGACTGCATGGCGGCAAGCGAACTTGAAGGAACCGGAAAAAGGGGAATACAAATAGACGCGGTGCTCCCAGTAGTTGCAATAAGCAGGGGTTATGTAAGGGAAATAGGTGATGCTGTCAAAATAGGAGATATCATAAAGGCAAAGATAAGCAAGATAGACAAAAAATTTTATGATATTACCATAGTCGAGGATGGCCTGGGAGTAGTAAAGGCATTCTGTTCCAGGTGCAGATCCGAAATGGGGCTTAAAGATAATATATTCACGTGTAAAAGCTGTGGCTGGAAAGAAAAAAGAAAACTTTCAGAGGGAATAAATGACTTTGGAAGATCAGAAAGATATGGAAACCGGCCTGAAAGGAGGGGTAGATATGAAGGTAAACGTTTTGGTGAAAGAAAAGGATTCTCTAGAGATAGAGCTACAAGATTGTGATCAGGCTCTTGCGCATATGATAGTGGAAAGATTAAACGCCAGCAGTGATGTCGAATTTGCAGCTTTTAAGAAAGAGCATCCGCTCGTTGCACATCCAAAGATATATTTAAGGACAAAAAGCAAAGACCCGAATGAAATCCTGGTAAAAGCAATTGAAAACATACGAAAAGAAGTTGCTGAATTCAAAAAAAGTTTTGCTGATGCAGCAGGCTAGGATTTTTTCATGGAAATCAAGGCAGCACTGAGAAAAACACATGTGCAGATAATAATTCTGCTGGTGTTACTCGTAGCGTTCGTCTTACTTGAACGCGGTGATTCGACGCTGCGGTCATTTGCAGGGATTGTGGGGCTTGCTTTTGTTGCAGTATTCGTTGGATTCGTAGCGCTGGAAATAAAAGAAGGCGCAAATTCCCATGGATGGAAACACGAAATTGTTGATACTATACTTGCATTGGGGTTTGCACTCGCACTCTGGTTTGGAGCGCAGCTGGTACTGAATACGTCGGTACCGATATCCGCAGTTGTTTCCTGCAGCATGCTTGAAAATTTAAACCGGGGGGACTTTGTAATAGTACAGGGAACCGGAATAAAGGCGTATGAAATTTCAATGGAGAGCACGGAACTTGCCGCACTCAAAAAAGGAATCACCACCGTAGAATATAATGGAACCAAAAAAGAAGTACATGGGTCGATATATTCCTATTGCATTGCGCATTATTTTGATGACATGTGCAAGGAATTTGTGAAATATCCGGAACAGTTCAATGAAACAATCGGACCCTTTAAGTATAATTATGAAAAATGCACCATGAAAATACGCGACAGTGCTTCTGTCCAGGAACCGTGCATGATTTCAGTGGAATTCAAAGGAAACATATATTATACGAATTTTTCCCACGACACAATCGTGTACCAGCCGCCAAAAACAGAGTATTTCTCATTGTTCGGGGATATCGTGCACAGGGCATATTTCAAGATAGATGTAAATGGGGAAAAATATTACCTGACCAGGGGAGATAACAACCCGATACTGGATTTGATGGTTTACAGCAGCGCGTATAAAATGGGCAATACACCAATTCCTGAAAAGAACCAGAAAGGCAGGGTACTGTTGAAAATCCCGTTTTTAGGATATGCAAAACTGCTGATAGCAGGACAGCTTACAGAACCGGACCAGTGCAAGCAACTGCTCAGCTACCAGCATACTTCATAAAAATCAGGTCAATCCTTTTCCCGCCAAACGGAACCCATTCCGGCAACCGGCCAACCTCTTCAAAACCGAGTTTTTTGTAAAGAAGAATTGCTTTTTTATTATCTTCAAGCACGGTCAGGTAGATTAATTTTGCCTTTAGTTTTTTCTTTGCAATAAAAATATTTTGTTTTAACAACGCTTCTCCAAGCCCCAGCCCGCGATACTGCATTGCAACCGCAATCCCCAGACAGACATTATTCCTGCACCGGAATCGTTCCCTTCTTGCCTCGGAAGTCGCAGCAATCCTGCCATTGATTCTTGCAACCAGCAGGTAGGATTGCCTTTTCTTTTGCATATGCAATTCGCCATTAAGCCATTCCTGTTCCTGCTTCAGGGATACTTTTCCATCAAGAAGGATGTAAGCATTTTCCTCGATAAACGGGTTTATAAAAGAGCGAAGCTCTTTTGCAGTATCAGATTCTGAAATAAAACTTACTTCTGCAATCTGCCCGTCTTTCAGGATTATGTTTTTCATCTTATCAACAGGATAACCTTGCCTAATATTAAAAAACTATTTCACATTGCCGTCTTTGTCGGTTTTGACTACTAAGATG
>CAZLMI010000019.1:5170-10398 GCA_964560865.1 Microcaldota archaeon | reverse complement strand
TCCCACATCGTTGATTATGTAAGTTCACAAAACTTTCAAGTTCAATTATCTTCCTTTTCCTAACCAGGTCTGCTCTTCGGTGTGCAACTCTTGCGGGTGTTCTTTGTTCCAATATTGCCCCCTGAAGTACATCTATTTTTTTGAAATCATTTTCAGTCATATCTTTGTCAAATTCCACTTCAGCCTCATATTCCTTGTCAAAATGCGATTCAGTCACTATTTCGCTGAATTCCCTCGGAACAATGCGCAAATCATGTACGCTTACTTTTCCGCTTTTATTTATACTGTCCTTTACTGCGTTTAAATCAATTTCCCTGTTCTTTGCCTTTGAAAGCTCTATTACAAACGGCCTTCCTGCGCTATTGGTGGCATCGACATCCTCTCTTCCGGATGCGTGCAACGTAAATTTTGAAGCATCAGCAGCTTCTTTCATTGGCTTTCCAATTATCTCCTCTATTGAAAGATAATTCCTTCCTTTTCCATCGCATTTTATACAGCCCCTGCCGCTGCATTTTTTGCACAACCATATGCTTTGTGAAATGCCTGCTTCTAGTTTTTTATATCTTCCAAAGACAAACAATTCATTATATTCAAGGTTTACATTTCCTGTTCGCATTTCAAAAATAAGTTTGCATTCCCCATCCCTTGCATACCTGCATCCGGTTTTTTTAGCCAATATTTTTGACAGGTGATTATTTATCCTGCTTTTGATGCTTTCCTGTCCATCCATTCCAAAATCAAAAATATCCTCTTCATGTTCAAGCCATGCTTTTGGAATCAGGGTTGAAATCGAAAAATTCTTGCATCCTTTTAGCAGTACCTCTGCCTTTTTTTCCATTTCAGGCAGTTTGTTTAATTCATTGTTGCATATGTGGCATTTGCCAGTGGATATCCCCTCAGGATTACAAAATTCGCACAGTTCCATTATAACCATTCTTCTTTTTGTGGAAATGGCGGAAGGGAATTTCTTATTCTATACCCATCCACTATCGTGGCCACTCGTTTTACTTTTGTTTTTCTATCCGCAGCAATCCGGTGAGCCTGCATTTTGTTAATATAAAGGCCAAAGTCGGCAAGGTTCATGCTTCCATTCATAATCATGTGTTTAAGTATCTCAAGCACGAGCATTTTTCCGCGTTCATCGCTTCCCCAGATGCTAAGTGCAAGCGAAACCTGGTTTATAAAATGACCTTTATCCTCTTCTTTCATTTTTTTCCAGGTTCCGAGTACCCTCTCTTTTGTTTCATCATCAAAGAAATCCAGCTCAACCATAATATACATCCCCGTTAACCCAGTCCATGAAATGTGTTTTGGTTCCTTTTACAGATTCATTCAAAAGGCATGCGAAATCTATACCCTCATTTAATCCAGAAACGCTCATATCAAATGTTTCTTTTTTCATTATTGCACCCTTGTACCGGTTTACCTCGGATTGGGTTTTTTTGGGCGTGAGCATATGGTTTATCAGTTTATTGAATTCCCGGTCTAGTTTTGCCTTATCCCTTGCCATTTTTCTTACCTATTCAATTATCTAGACTATATTTATATTGGTTTCTTAAAATGCGTTATTCGATAAATTCTTTGAGTATTTGATCCGGGCTCTTTACCTGGTTTGATTGCAAAATTGCGATACATAATGAATAAATGCTGGCCAGTGCAAGTCCGATTGCCAATCCGGCAGATGACGTAGCCGTAATAAATGTGCCTATAGCCATCATAATTGAAAGTAGGTATTTATTCTCACTGCGTTTTGACAGTTTCTCTGCAGTTTCCTGTTCCTCTACTATCTTTTTTCGTGTAGTGCAGTCAATTTCCATTCCGGAAAGTACGTTGTGGACTTCCCAAATCTCCTGGTGTCTAAGTAAACTGCCTAAAGCATGAATTCTGGTGTCAATTGAGTGGTATTCACCTTCGACTACAATGTCTCCGAGTGCAGTTGCTGCCGATTTTCTGATTCCCCCTGATTTATCCGAAAGATGACATGCAATTTCATCTACTTTATCAGCCATTCTAAGCAGCTGATGCTGTTTTTGGGGTGTTTCCCATCTAGTATTGCATGCTTCCTGCCATCGTATTCTTCCAGAGTCACGTAATCGTCGTCTTAATACATGTACTCCCTCCGGAACCTTTGATTTATTTTGCCGTTTTTTATGCAGATTATGTACTATCCTTCGCATAGTAATATTTAGGTTCCAAAGGTATTTAAACATTATCTTACATCAAAAATAACATATTCCTTCAATTCATTTCAAACAATCGGAAAAAAAAGTATAATTCAAACAAAGCTTCCCAGAGAACTTTGTTTGCCCCCCACTTTCAGGCTGTAATCATCATACCCCAGTTCCTTGAGTATCTTCATAACCGAAGGAAGTATCTGGTTGTTGATATAATACTCGGCATCGTAATTCTTTGCATATTCTGCAAGTTCGGCTTTTTCCGATATCGATGTCCCGTTTTTGGTTACTACGTACGATATCACGGTTCCTTTTTCTATGACGAGTCCACGTTTTATTCCTTTTTCTGCAGCTGAAATTTCAGGACTTTTAATTGCATAATCCCCTGGGTTCTTCTTTAGCTGGGTGCTGATTTGCAGTTCGCTTATCGGTACTTCACCCTTCATTAATCTGGAAATTGTATCGCGTACTATTGCTGCCGCCTTGTCTTTGTCACCTTCTTTAAGTATTGTTTCAAGCACCTTCCGTTGCGTGTCTTTTGCTACTTTGGACCAGTCCCTTCTGACAAGTTCGAATCCACGTATTTTTATCCTTCCGTCATCTCCCAAAAGTGCATATTTCTTTTTCGCACCCCGGTCATCCTTCCCTCCTTTTTTTCCTACAAAAACACCGCGTGGATAAAAACCTTCGAGTTCAAGCTCCATTTTTTCAGGAAGCAGTTTGTTTACCTCTTTCATGAAATCAAGGACTTCCTTCTTTTCCTTGTATATAATGAATACGCTATCAGTATCCGCATACAATACCCGGAATCCCCTTTTTTCTGCACTTTCAATTGTTTCCATTATATGCTTTCTGCCCCAGGCAGTAACGCTTTCCGCACAATCCCTGGAATACCAGCGCGAGCGTGCATATCCCAAATATCCATAAAACGAATTCGTGAGAATTTTCACTGCCTGCGATCTTGCGGATATTGCAATATACTCTTCACTGTCCTTATCAAGTGTTTTTATCTGTTTTTTGAGTTTTACCCTGAAATCTATAAGGAAATCAAGAACTGATGGTATCAATCCTACTGGTTTTTTCAGGAATTTTGCTCCGCTTGGCGATTCATTTACCATGCTTTTCGTGAATTTGTTGTCGGGTTCTTTAACCAGGGTTGCCGGGTCTATGTTATACGAAACGATTATCGAAGGGTACAGCCCCCGGAAATCCAATACCGCCATATTCTCATAAATTCCTGGCTCGGGCAGTTTGACATATGCCCCCTGAATCGGTGCGGCGAGTCGTTCCGTAACTGCGCTTCCGGATGGCTTTGAAGGTATGAGCTCCCCTGCCTTTACTGCCCGGTGCATAAGAAGATTTTCAACCAATTGGCCGGAAGTTGATACTGCTGTTTCAAAAATCGGCATCATGCTCAATGTGGAAAGTTCAGAGCATATCGGGAGGAGCCTTTCACCTAATTTTCTGGTTAGCCTGGCATCGACCATGGAATACTCTGCAAGATTTTCAATATCACCGCTATCCCACAGTCTCCATATATCATCCTTTTTCAGGTCTTCTTTTTGTTCCCCCAATACCTCCTGCGCCACACTGTTTAGTGTGAAGCTTTTTGCCTTTATTACTCCTATAAATCCGAAAAACCTTGCCATCGGATAAAGATCCATATGGACCCGTCCATCCAGTCTCATTCCGTTGGTAAGGCCTTTTTTTAATGGCTTTATTTTTCCTGAGAATCTTCCTAAGTTTATTTCGCATTTGTTTGCATTCGCCCGTGCAATCAGGTATGGGATATCAAAATTCGTTGAATTGTAACCAAACAGGATATCTGGGTCTTCTTTTGTGATTACCTCAGAAAGGCGTTTTATCAGTTCCTTTTCATCAGTTACATTCTCTACAAATCTTTTCTTTGATTTTTTATATGTGATTACCCCTTCGGTTTCCCCGGCATAGCTTGCCATTATTACTGGATCCTGTTTTTCCCTAGGAGCTCCAATTGGATTATATGTTTCAATATCAAAGGCAGCTGTCCTTAATTTCAGGTATTCCTCATTTATGGAAATTATTTTTTTTATGAATCTCCCTTCTCTTTCGTATTTGATCACCGACTGTGGTATCAGGTCAAAATCAAAAATAAACCTTTTTGCATACGGGATGTTGTGTTCATAACATTTGAACGGTATGGCTTCTCTCAACAGTGCAACATCCTTTGGCTGTTTGCAGATAAATTTGATCAATCTTCTTTTTTCCTGTCCGACCTTTAATTCTATTATCTGCATCTCTTTCGGGCTTATCGATTCGCCATCTTTTCCATAAATCTCCATGCTGAGCAGGTCGTCTTTTTTGTCTTCCGGAGCTTCAACATAAAAATATGGGTCGTATTGGTATAGCAATCGTACGCTTTTTCGTTTTCCTTTTAACAATAAGCGGGCATATGTCTGCTCTTTGTGCACTACATAATCTGCATCAATAAAATACGCTTTTCTTACGACCATTGGGATTCAATATAAACAAAAGGAGTAAAAAAGAGTACAGTCAGCTAATTATGGGTTTTGCAAAAATAAGAAATAATAAAAAAAATAAAATTCAGGTTATTTTCTTTCTTTCAGGGCGACTTCCTTGTCTACAAGTTCGTGAAGGACATCCTCATGGATAAATCGTCTTCCGCCTACTTTTTCATGCGGAATTCTGCTTCTGTCCAACCTTCTTTCAAAAGCGTTCCTTTTGATCTTTATCCCGCTTTTATGGAGCTCTTTTACTGCCTGGCTCACGGTGAAGTATTTCGAACGTATATGAGTTAGGGCATCCACAGCTTCCCTTGGAACTAATCTTCGCGTTCCGAACTTTACTGAAGGAACTGATCCTTTTTCTATCCTTCCGATAAATGCACGGAAATTGATGTTCGGGTTTGCTTTTTTGTATTCGGTATATGCTTCCTTTACGGTAAAAAACTCGGATTTTGTGTTCGAAATATCATCAAGAATCTGTTTTGGTATGTATCTCTTTCTTCCGACTTTAACATATGGAACTGCGCCCCTTTCTATCCTTCCACCAAAA
>CAZLMI010000019.1:0-5160 GCA_964560865.1 Microcaldota archaeon | reverse complement strand
GAATGAGATATACACTCCATTTTCCTTAAGATAATCGTATGCAGATCTTACTGAAAACAATTCATGTTTCCCTTCAAGTTCCTCTTCACCAACCTTTTTCTTGTAAAGATTTTGTGCAACTTTGAATACCTGGGATACTGAGCTTGATAATCCTTTTTCTACTGTGGTCCGTTCTTTTTTTATTTCACCTAAATCAATATTCCTGAACTTGTCTACAAATTCATTGTCTACTTCCGTTTCTATAATAATTTTTTTTCCGCGCGGCATTTTATCACCTATTTATTGTATTTTATGATTATACATGTAACCTATTATAATTCATTTCATTTATAAATGTATTGTTTTATTCCCCCTCTTTGGACCTGTTTTTTAGATAATTCACCAAATAAACTATTAAAATAATGATTATAATCCCTCCTATGATGTGTAAAAGTGGTATTTCTTGATTATTATTCTGTGTGTTTCCATTGTTATTACTCGAATTACCAGTATTACTAACATTATTTACTGTCGTGTTGGCTGGTGTTTGTCCGCTTAATACATTTCCCTCCAGCGTAGCTTTGTTGCCTTCATTGTCCCTTGTTTCTATTCTGAATGCAACTAGTTTGTTTGGTGGCAATGCCGTGAAATCGGCACTGTAAGTATCCTTGCCTATCGTATATACCGTTGCGTCTGCCCAGTCACTTAATTCTCCCTGTGGGTTTGTAGTATAAATCACCTTAATGCTCGAAGAATTCACCCCGCTTGGCCGTGTACCGACATCGCTTATTCCGAATGACATTGTTAAAATTTTGTTCTGCTCTTTTGTTGTTGGTTTTTCTATTCCCGGAGCATGCATGTCATAGTAAATTCGTGCGGTGTTGTTTACTGACGGGATTATTGTACCCGATTTCTTTACTCCCCCGTACGATACGGTATAGCGTATGTCCGAGCCGAGTGTTTTGTTTTTTTCAAAATATCCCTGTTCCAGTATAAATGTTTCATTTAATATTGTCAGGGTTGCATTCAGCGGATTTTCCGAATCATCAAGAACATATAATCTTATTGAGTTTTCCTCGAAAGTTATCTGTACGACCTCATCATCGGCTACATTGAATTTACTGGAAGTTTTACCATCCTTATAATTTACAAGATATTCGTATCCTGTTGCTTTTTTCAGATTCATTATTGCTGCTCCGCCAGCATCAGTTTTCTTTATCGAGTTCCCAACAGTTATCGTTGCGCCTTCTATTGGTGCGCCTACTTTATCAGTAATTCTAAATACCACCCGGTATACGTCTGTTAAAAATATATCCACAATGCTTGCATGGCTGTTTGCAACAAATTCTGTTTTTGCAAAGCTTCCACCTGCGGTCGCATTCGCCTTTATTTTACAATCCAGTTTACTTTCCAAAGGTTCCTGATTGTTCGCAGCTCCGGTTATAATTCCATTCGAATCGGTTATGAATTCCTTTGAGCTGATATATTCGTTTCCAAATGTTGTAGAATACTGGTAGCTGTAATACACGGATGCGCCTTCTATCGGCCGGTTTTTCGCATCCAGTACCCTTAGCGTGAAGCTGTCACTGAAATATGTTTTGCATTCTGCACTCCATACCAGGGATGCGAGAAGCAACGTGAACAATAGGGGAAATAACTTCATGGCTTTTAATGGAAAGAGAAGGTTTATAAACTAAAATGCGGGTTTGATTTTTTTCTTTTGGGTGCGTCGTTTATGCATTTTAATATGTGTGAAAATGTGTAAAAAGATATATTTATAAACGGATTCGTGGTAATATCTTTACAATAAATTGATGTGATTCTATGAAACTAAAAACACAGTTGAAAGCCGGAACAAAGGGTGGGCCAGGTAAACTTCCACCGGAAACTATTCGCATGGTCCGGGGATTGGTCGAAGATCTCGCGAGGGGGAATAGGTTTGAAAAAGATGATCAATGCAAAAACCGTTTCCGTATTGATCGTGATACATACCAGTCCATTAGTTTTAGAATTGACCCTAAGTCTTATCAGTTATCTAATCCTTTGGCGACCATTGATCCAGCCACATTAAAAAAACTTTCAAGAATGCTCATGCCGAAATGGAAACGAGCATTGTATGCAGTCGGAGATTTTTTTGCAGCTGTCGGTAAGGCATGCATGAATATTTTTGTTGCAGTTGGAATGGCAAGAATGAACCAACTTGCTCCGGTTCAAAACCCTGAAAGTGAAGCAGTTACCGGGCTTCGTGCACCTGAAGTTCCTTTAAGAAAAATACACCAGATGAACGAGGATGGTTCTCCAAAAAACCAGTAAATAAATTTTTTCTTATTTGTTTTTTATTTTAATGTTTATTTATTTTTCTCTGCGGAAATAAACCCTCTCATTCTTTTTAAACTTCATTAGCGAAATACCAGCATGAAACCTTCTGCTTCTTTATGCGTCCAGTGCAAAGGCACAAAAAAACTCTGCGGAATGGATTTTTGTCCTATCCTCAAACGCATTGATGCACAGGTAGGTTTCAAAACAAAAGTTTCACAGGATGTTTTTGGTCCTTCGCAGGAACTGTTTGTCGGTTCATACGGTTATCCCACAGTTTCCTTTGGTCCGTTGGCAACTATCGATCGTGAACCAGTTTCAGTTAAAAATCTTTACGGAAGGCCATATGAAGAAATAATCGATATCCGTACATCTATGGTGCGCGGCAACAAATTCTCTTCAGTAACTAACCGGATGAATCTGGAAATGCAGGAAGTCGCGCTATCCACAAAAGTAATTGATGTGGAAATGAAGCTTTCAAAAAAACCAGCTGGAAATACTTCGTTTTCGACCCTTGTCCAGCCCATGGGTCCTTCTGCCCCATTATTACAGTTCAAACAGGCGGATAATCCGAAAATTCCAAAACGGGTCGATACTGTAATTAGCGAAGGTTTGCTTGCAACCGATGCTTTGGCAGAACTATCTGGTCATGGTTTTGACAATTATTATCTTACAAATATTTTTTCAACCGGCGCGTTCGGGAAAATCGAAAACCGGAGAATGGTTCCAACCAGATGGAGCATTACTGCAATGGACGATATACTCGGAAAGCAGATGATGGAACGGGTGCGCGATTATCCACCGACCAATAATATTGTAGTTTACTCGAATGAATATTTGTACAATCATTTTGAAGTTTTGCTGATTCCAGGAAGCTGGGAATTCGAGAACTTTGAGGCGTGGAGTCCGAACAGCGTCTGGGCGGGTGGTGCTGCGGAAGCAGTGGTTACTGAAGAGTACGAGCCATTCTGGGGCAGGACAAAATATGCAGACAAACAGGTGGGTGGATATTATGCATCCCGTTTCAGTGTTTTGAAGCATCTGGATAGTATCCGAAGGCAGGCACGGGTGGTTGTTTTCAGGGAAATCGGAAGCGAATATATGGTACCTGTTGGTGTGTTCGCAGTTAGGGAAACTGTAAAAAAATCATTCGATAATATTGGATTTAAATTTCAGAAGCTTAACGATGCGTTGGAGTATATTTCAACTAAACTTAAGGTACCTATAACTAGATATTTATTGCAGAGTCAAGTTCTTAAACAAACCCGTCTTTTGGATTTTTAATCCCCCATCTAGTTCTATGTAAAATTTTTGTAGTGGAAATTCCCAAATATTTATTTCTCCAGTTTCAATATTTCCAATTCTCATCAAAAAATTGAGGAAAAAATCATTTATAAGCAAGAGGATGGATAGTGCATTTCCGCGGACTGATTTCTATAAAGCCGCATGCTCCAGCAGTCAAGGCTTATTGATTTTTAAATCCAAGATTTCTCTTCAATAATGTTATTGCATTTTGATGGAATTCATTTCCATTGCAGCTTGCGCACAATTCATACAATACTTTCACTCTGAATCCATTGTCAAATGCATCGTATGCGCTTGCCATTACGCATGCATCAGTGTCTGTTCCACACAAGCAAACTTCGGTCACATCATTTTCTTTCAAGAATTCGACCAGACCGTCTGCCTTGAATGCGGAAAAGGCATCCTTTTCAAATATCCTGTGTTTTTTTGCCGCTTCGGCAATCTCATTGCATAATTCGTTCTCGTTGACATCCATGCACTTTTTGTATCCATGTGCATGGAAATTGCTTTTTTCATGGTTGACAAATTTCGTGAAAACAATAAGACCATAGACACCAGTTTCTATTTCGTTCTTTATTTTTTCAGGTAAATATTTTGTGTATTCGTTACAGAAGCATTTTTGCATATCTATTACTACCAGCGCTTTTTTCATATAATTCTTCCATACACATACTATTTAATTTCTTTCTCACTACACTCAAATCACAAAAAATCTCTAGTGGTAGGGGAAACCTTTCCCTTGTCACAAAAACTACATTTTTGCGACCGTGGTCTACCGGTATGATTCTAGATTGCCAAGCACCTTTTTGGTAAAAAGCTGCACCAAAAATCGTGCGTTAAAATCTAGTAGACCGGGTTCAATTCCCGGCGGTCGCATTTTTCTATATGAAAAAGGCTGATGCGAATTGCATGGCAATTCGTAAATCGCAAAAATTTATCGAATAAATTTTTGGGACATGCGAACGATTCGTCGTTCGCTCTGTCGCATTTTTCTATAACAATTCCTAATCATTTTCTTATGTATAATTCCAAGTTTCTCTTTGGCACGCTGCGGGTCCTGCAAATTCGTTATTCAAATTATTCGCCTTCTGACGTATATACACCATTTAAATTCGTTATGCAAGATACTTACCTTCAAGTGGTCTTCGACCACTAGCTGTCCGTAAATAGAATTTACGTACATTAAGAGGTAACCATATGCCGTCTGATCTTCTTGAAAGTATGCTCAAGGTATTGGAAGTACGGGAAACAAGCAAGCTTCTGGCCCATGAACAAACGATTTCAAAAAATGTCAAAAGGCTCAAGCAGGGAATGCTAAATATAGGTCATTTGGTCGATCCCGTTATTGTCGATGGGAAATCTGGCACTGTTCTTGATGGGAACCACAGATTAAAGGTACTCGCAGTCATCGAATGTCCTCTTGTTGCATGCCAGGTGGTTGATTATGAAAGCCCTTCAATTACTCTGGGTACCTGGTTGCCGGTATTTCAGGAAGATATCAAAAGTGTGTTAAAAGAAGTGGTTTTTGAAAAAGTCAGTTTTTCTGAAGGGAAAAAAGCA
>CAZLMI010000018.1:0-10511 GCA_964560865.1 Microcaldota archaeon | reverse complement strand
ACAGAATGGGTAAATCCAACAATGGAATTGAGTACGTATGGATTAGACCACATAGTAAATAATATATCCGCAGAATTTGGAAGAAGTATAGAAGTTGTAATAAGATTGCAGGATGTCAGAAGTACACAAACAACAAGAGAAGCTGAAACGTTGGCAAAAATTGCAAAACTTCCAAGAACAACAAGAGCATGGGCATGGACTAAAGCAGTGGCCGAACCAACTCTAAAAACAGCAGGTACTGCCATGGCCGCAACGATTGCATTACCAGAAGTATATATGCTAAGAAGGATATTGCAATATAGAAAGGGGGAAATGCCAGTATCGAAAACCAGGGCATTGGCAGTAAGCATTCTGCTTGCAGTAGGATATCATGCATTAGCCCAGCCATATTATGTTGAATGGAGCAAAGATGAATGGATGACGCAAGCGCAGGCATATTGGCAAACTGTGTTTAATAAAACAGAACTTACAAGAGAAAACCTTTTGTTCCTTTCAAGAGCAGATAATGGACCAATACGCAGAATAATCCTTGGACCAGAAAATCTCGGCGCACTGGGTGGCTGGGCATGGTGGGCACTGCCTGGATGGGCATCTGCAGATGGAGAAGAACGAGGAGCTTTTAAGGGCAGGATCAAGGACTGGCCAAGATTAGAAAGATTAAGAGAATGGTGGTATGGCCTCAGCGGCGATGATGATCTAAAATTGCTTTTCAAACAATTCAAAGGATATTTACCCTTAGAAAAGAAGGAATTGAATCCAGCGGCAGAGAAGGAACGGGAGGTATTGGATATGTTCCATCCAAGCAGAAAAATGGGTGGAACCGGATATCAGCTTTTATCAAATGAAGTAATACCTGCATTCTTAACAGAACTGGAAAACGACTGGAGAAAATCAAATGGAAAAACAATAAGACAGGTGTGGCAGGTAAACAATTCCAAATACAGAAAAAAATATTTCAGAAATTCAGAAGAAACTATGGGTCAAAGAATGGCTGAAAATCTTGGACTGGATTATGGTTTGACAAAAGAACAGATAACTTATCTTAGAACAAACCCAAAGGTATTTTTAGTCATATGGGGCGGGATTGCAGATGGAAGTCTTTCAAAAGCATACATTCCAGAGATAGTAACGGCAGTACAACAAAATGGAAATCTAAGATATGCAATTGAAATGATTGGGCAGGAGCGAAGCAAAAAAGTTGCATATATAAGTGAGGACATCTTAAGTGAACTGAAAAAACCAAATCCTGAAACAGCAAAATTAAGGGAATATTTGGAATCTTTTGCAACTAAAAATAATATGGATGTAGAATCACTTAATTTAGATGAAGTAGAAAAAGAATTAGGTAAATCAAAAAGAGTAAGAAGAAGAACAGTTGTACCCAACCAGGCATTGTTGAACCAGATGGTATTAATACGACAAAAAGAAGGTGGGGGTAGAGTAACGGATTCAGAAGCAATTGGAAGAATAGTTGGACCAAGTGATACGGATAAAAAACTTTTAGACATATTGGAAACAGTCGCGAAAAAAAGAGCGGTTTCAATAACTGACTTGAATTTTGAGGAAATGGAAACTGCAGTGCAAAATGATCCAAAAGTAAAGGCACGGTTTAATGAACTTGTAAAGGAAGAAAAACCAAAGAAGATAAAATTACCATCAATTAGCGACGAATTACAAAAATATGAAAACGACATTGCAGGAATAAGGGCATATGTATTCACAACTCCTTTGAAAAGTGGACAGTTATTATGGGAAATGGATGCAAATGCAGCCTTAAATCCAAATCTAAAAAGAGGATTTTCCAAATTTATTCAATTGTACAATACTAATAGAACACCCGAATTCACACAAATGTGCAAAGTAAAAATCAACGAAGGTGAAGCATTGTATTATGATGCACAACATCCACACGATCTCTTAGATAAAATTGCTAATGGAAAAGTTACAAGTTTATCCCAGGCGCGTGAACAGGGATATGTAAGCAATAACAGTTATGCACACACTGGATTGACACGGGCAGATGTAGAATATATAAACAGACAACAACTTCAGATGTGGATAATGAAAAGAACGGAACCTGAAACCGGAAAAAATCCAAATGAATATTATATAAAGGATCTTCCGGGGCTTGTAAATTATTTACAACGGGATCCTGATAGAATAGTATCTCAATCAGGTGGAATGAAAGGAGACGCACTTGGAACGTATCTGGATGGTTTAATTGCAATTAAAATGAGAAAATACTTTTACAAATTAGTAGAAAAAGATGAAACCAGAACACAAGAAAAACCAAGAAGCATGAGAACAGTAATACCTAAGGTAATAGAACGGGAAACCGTAAAACCACTCCCAATAAACTGGAGAATGGAATTAGATGTACAATATAATGCAAATTCAGAAATTAAAACGGAATTTAACGATAATAAAGAAAAATTTGTTGAACACATGACAAGAGAGATTCAAAAACAATATCAAAGCACAAAAGGAGGAGTACCTGAAGAAGTTGATATGACTGTTGTGTTTGGGGCGCTTCAACCAGCTATAGACGCGTTTAAAAAGAAATAAATAGAACTAACACGATGTGATTATTATGGCACCAGCGGAATTTGTAAAATCAGGGGATAGCATATATATACAATTACCAGGAAGGAAAGTGTATGTTTGCACAGTGAGTGAAGCCCAAACGGAAGCTGTAGCTAAAGCAAGATTAAAAACAGCAGTAGCAATGGCAACTCTGACCCCTAGTGAAAAAAGATTGGTGGGTGGGTTATTCCTCAACACAGCTAACAAAATGCTCGCAGCCAGAGAGTTACGGTCAGGACCATCAAAAAGACCAACAAGAACAACAGTACCCAAACCAGTTGCTTTGAATTTCAGGACATTGTTTGCCCAAAAACCAGAAGTTATGGCTAGGACGCTTGTTGCAAACAAGGACAAACTTCAGGCAGAATTAGACAAAAATAAAACAATAGCAATAGATGAAATGTACAAAAAACTGGAAAAAGTAAGCGGATATACAATTTGGCATCAAATGACGAAAACCAGATTAACAACAATTGGAGTAAACATAGGAGATTACGAAAAATTAACGCTTATTTTGATTAAACTGTTTTTAGACAGAAGTTATGCAGACACCCGGCATAATGCAGTTTATTCCGCAGGATTTGGTGCCTCCGGAGGAACAGGGTATCCGCTAAATATATTTGCCGAATTGATTAGGGCAAGTGGGGAAGATAAATCATTGGCAGACAAAATTAAAGAAATAGGAAAGACACTGGATAGCAATACACTGCTTGCTTTTGCAAATTATCATGCGGCATATGAAATGCTTAAAACCGGAAAAAAGACGGATGCTGCAATCGCTGCATTGAAAGGTATGTGGAGAGAAGTGCCGACAGTAACTGAAAGTAAAACGGAAAAAGAGGTTAAAGTTGCAACAATCCAGGTTCCAGAGATATTATCCCGATTCAAGTTAGTGATAAGCGGGACAAAAACAATTGAAGACCTGAAAAAAGAATGGAAAACTGATGAAATTGCCAAAGTAATTCCTGAAGGAAGAATGGAAGAAGTATATTACAGAACAGCACAAACTGCATTTAATTATCTGAAAGAAAAGGATTCCGCTGCATTTAACAGATTTCTGGAACGAAAGTACGGTACTTTAAGTGATACTAAAACAGAAACAGTAAGAATGGATGAAACCATAGCTGGAGGCATTAAAAGAACCACGCGTGGAAGAATGATTCGAAGCGAGAATAAGGAACTGCCGGTAAAGGCATTGCAGGAATACATGAACCAAAAAATAGGGTCGGATAGAAGATTAAGCACCAGAATAACGGAGTACAAACCATTAGAAGTGGATGGAAAACCCGACACCAGGTTGTTAGAACGAATTTCAGTATATACCCAAGCACTAGGTGTAAAAACAACCGAACCAACCAAAAAAAGAGCCACAATAACTTTTTAATGTTTTCTTTTGTCACAAATCGTGACATACTTTTTTAAACTCCCATTAACACTAGTAACTGGATGAAGTTTAAGTTTGTTCAGCCGAAGGTAGGTAGATACCACAAATTAAAAAAATTCATAGCCGTAGCAGGGATAGTACTATCTCTGATGAGCCCATGTGGTATTAAAAAATCTTTCGCACAAGAATTACCCATGGCAAACGGCGTACAAACGTTACAGCAAAGCAATATGAAGAGTGAGGCACAAAAAGCAATAAGTGCATTAAAAGAATACATACTGGGAAATAAAAAAGATACTGGAAAATTTGAAGAAATAGTCACTGCAAACCAATCCAACCCTAAATTTATAGAGTTTGTAAAAGAAGAGTATAAGTCACAAATACGTGGAGACCGCAGAACTGCAGGACTTGATAGCGCATTACAGGCATTTGGAATAAGTGTCAATACTGAAATATGGATTCAGGCAACAAAAGGAATGAATGAGTTTATTTCAGATTATATGGATGACCCAAATTCCAAAACAATAGCCAGACGTCAGGAAGTATTAATCAATGATTATGGAAAAGAATTTTTTTACACATTTCTGGCAACGAGAACCGTGGAAGGATTAACTGATTATTTTACCACTGGAAATAAAACACGATACCAGGAAGTTGAAGGTTTATATCATAATTATTCTACAACTAATCCGGATTTCAAAAAAGCACTGGAAAAAGGAATGCCGGATTTAGATGCAGTACTCTCCGGTCCCAAAGAAGCTTACCTTAAAAAAGAAAGAGACCGGGTAGAACTGGAAAATAAAAGCTTGACAAGAAAAAAACCAGTTCCGACTTCGGTAGATACCAGGATAGTGACTGATGCGGTTTTGATTGTTCTTTCAACTCCAAAAACCTCCAGAAGCAGTGTTGAAACAACATATGGAAATGGATTTTGTAATGCCGTAGATGAGATGGCAACCGGAGGGAATGCCACGGCAATCGCAACACATTTGATGGATTTTGTAAAAACAGGAAATCCAAGTGCAGCCACATCAATAAATAACCTTACCAGACATGCCACAACCGATTTAATGAACAGAGTGGCTGCAAAAATGACAGCAATGGATAGAGAATTATGGGAAGCCATAAAACAGTATTCCCAGCTTAACGGGAGGCAAATGCCTAATTTTGAAAGCGTTTGCAGAGCAATAAATGAATTAAAGGCAGAATTGTACAGCTCAAAATCAACAGAAGCAGGATTGAACAAAAAATACGGAGATAAACTAGTCGGGTATGTTGCACTTTCACTGGAAAAAACAAATGCAGAGAATGCAATGAATGCCCTTGGGGAATTTCTTAAAGATCCAATAGAACGAAGTAATGCAACAATTTTCTTACATAGATTCCGTGCAAGCATTGCATTTACAATTGCATTCAGGAAAATGCTCGGAGGACAATCGCATGTAGCTGCAATGTGGAATTCATACGAACAAAATAATGAAACTATTAACAGCACGCTTGCGGCACAAAGATTTTGCACAGCAGTTAAGACAGTTTATGATGTCTTGCGCGATAACCCCACAAGATACTTGTATTATGAGAAAACATATGGCAAGACATTTGTGGATGGAGTAAAAAAATCAGTAATGCCTAATGCTACCCCAAAAAAATTGTATGCAAAAAGCGAAGTATCCGTATATTTAACAGAAGCTGAAACACGGCTCAGGGAACTCGAAGAATATTTTAACGACCCAAAAATCGGAATGGGCAGAAATAATGTTGTGCAAAAAGAAATGGACACGTGGTATGCACAATTAAGCAATCTGGAACGTGAAATGGGCAGATTTTCATCATTGGATGTTGATGGCAATCAAAAACTTCATGCAGATGCAAAATCATTTCTTGGAAGTATACCGCCAGTAAAAATTGTTGAACTGGTAATGGATGCAGCAGACATGGATGTAAAAAAACTTGATGAGTATTATAACGGAAGAACGAGTTATTCAAAGGTTATAACTCCGCAATGGATAGCGAGAATGACAGTTTTAATTAAAACATTCGGACTCATGTCCGGCCTTACTGAGTTATCCTGGATTTACAAGGAAAGAATGGTAAGCAAAGGATGGGACATGAGCAGAATCCAGGAACATGTGAACAACCTTGGAAATGCAACGACAAGAATAGGCGCAACAATAGCAGCAATGACGGCATTGGCAACAACGGATACTACGCAGGCACAGCAAAATTTAACTGCACTTAAATCGACTTTGGTTGGAACACTCCCAAAAGACCTTGGAACCACATTTGAGACTGCAATGTCAAAAATAGTTGCATTGCAACAGGCAAGCCTGACAAATCTTACTGATAGCGGGGCGTTCTGGGAATCTCAAATAAAAATAATTGAAGCTGTTTTGAATGAACCGAGCATAGTTCCAAAACAGTTCAGAGAAAGAGTCGCAAGACAATTTTATTCAAAATGGAGCGAAGAGATTTCAGGAAAAACCGGTGCAGATTCACTTGCAGGTTCGCTCAGAAAAGTCGCTAATGACCCGGTATTTATAAGTGAAAGAAGAGCAGTGGACGTATTGCTCAGGGGAAAGACTATAACCTATGATATTGAAAATCCTGACCCAACCAAAAAAGGAGTATTCACAACAAAAACGATTAATTCGAACAATGAGGTGGTAACTGCATTTTACAGCCTGCCAATAGAAACACAGTACGAGGTATTGAACCAATTCAGAAAAAAAGCAGGCGCAGCCAGCAACTGGAATGACGAAACATGGGTAAAATTTGCAGCAGTCGTCCAGACAGCAAGCACGATACCCGGGGCATATGGCGCACTTTTAATGCAAACAATTGGCCCGAAATTATTGACATATGATGCAAATGCGATATACATTATTCTGGCGGCGATAGACACCAATAGCAGGATATTCTATCCGGGAGGGCATTACGAAGAACTGGAAGGATATTACTTAACGCTCAATGAAAAATTAAACAAACTTTGGACAGATATAACCGCAATAAAAGATTCGACAAAAGAAAGCCCATATGATGTCCGCATACTGGAACCTACAAGGCAAAGGCCATATGCACAGATGTATTATCCTTCAGCCGGAGTATGGATATCCATTCCACCTTTGGTTTATGGAACCTGGAAAACCAATGGCTGGATTCAGATACTCAAACCAGGCGATATTGCAACTTCACCTATGCCATCCATAGTTGGAACACGCACTCTTTATTTTGATCAGGAAAGGGTGGATGCAAGAGTAAATTTACCAATGCCTGTAATAGAAAGCCTTCTTGCATTGTACAAGATACATGAACTTCAGCCGGATAAACTACCGGATGTGGGCGGCTGGTACAATGGTAATGCATATGGAGGATATTCCTATGCTGGCAATGAAACTACGTATAGATATACCGAAGCTGGAGTGGATAAGGAAAAGGGCAGTAAAACGGAATACCATATGGGAACGCTTGGATTCGGATTGCTCGGAGAAGGAAAAACCGCATCCGGATATGCAACATTGACAGATAGTACGGGAAACCAAATTGCAGCAAAAGTACAATTTCAGGCAAGAAACCTTTCAATTAATGAGACACTGCTGCCAGAGGGATTCCTGCTCGATATAGATGAATACCAAAAAAGAAAAGAGACCGCACCGCAGAAAAACCAAATATGGGCCGGCTTAGAGAACCAGGTCAGGGCAAGGATTGTTGGTGAAGAGGATACCCAAAGGATTGTTGAGGAAAACACTGCGATGGGAATTGTACTAAACCAGATATACACAGTAACTCTGGAAACCAATCAGCGAACCAATCAGGATACAGCGCACGTAATTGCAACCGATGGAAGGACATTGTGTAGTTTTGCAACACCTACAAGAGACTTTACATCCAAGGAATTTTTGGATGCCTTCCTTAAGGGAGTTGTAGATTTGCCAGATGTACAATTCAAGGCTTTGACAAAAACACTCAACGACAACAAAAAACAAAAACTTGCAAACGCACTTGGTGAAATGAGGGCTAGGTATTCCGAACAAGCAACACATATAGAATTATGGAAACGTGGAATGGCAAGCGTAAATGCACATGCTGCTGAAAGCGTACTTGAAGAATTTAATTCGATTTATATCCAAAAAACAACAACCGGCAGGTATTATGTGGAGTGCAGAAAAGGAAGCGAGGCAATATTTGACTTTGAATCAAACACAGGAGATGTCTCATCGCAGGAATTCAGAAATGCATTCTGGGAAAGAGTAAAAAACCTGAATGTTGATGCACTGAAGCTAAATGATGAGAAATTGAAAGGAAGTTTAGTCACATTCATAAAAATATATGACCCTGAAAAGAAAGGAACTGTGAATAATCCGGAAATGGATAGAATGCTTGAAGGCCCGGAAATGACCGAACAGGCTGCATTGAGATTCAAAAGAATAGTAATAGCTGGTGCTGAAGGGAAAAGAGAAAAAGTAACTGATGAAGAACTTGCAGTAAGAATTCTTGATAGATTAAATATTGCCCGAGTAGGCAAGAATACATATCAGGTTTATTCCGGAGAAGTGAATAAAGTAGAATTAGGAAAACCATTCACAGCAGGCAGTACACGAGAACTTGCATTAAAAGTAGGACAATTGGTTGCTGAAGAAAGCGTGGATACCGTGCGCGATTCAAGCCTTGGAACATTGGCTGGATTCCAATTACCGGGCAGTGCAGGAAAGAATCTTGGAAAGGTGAAAAAAGCGCTTTTCGGGCCTGGAAGAAATGCAGTAAATATGGATGCATATTTCGACCACAATGAAGGAAAAGAAAAACAGATAACTCTTGGAATGGAAGCGATTGCGCCTGCAAGGGCAAATACCGTAGTTTACTTTGACAGAAGATGGCTTGGTGAAGACGGACAGCAGAATGTTAATAACATAACCAGACGTGCAGACACCTACTTATGGGCGGTTGTAGGCACATCCAAGGAAAGCGAGATAACATCTCTGCTACCTGATGCCGCAGATACCGAAGAAGTAAAGAAAGCAAAGACAGTCGGCATAATGTCAAAACTCAATTTAACTGATGCAGAAAAGAAAGCACTGGAAAAATCAGGAGTGGATATTCCTTCATGGTTCAAACAAGCATATGACGAATATAAGACAAATAAAACCACCGAAGGTGCAAAAAGCACACTTGCAGACAGCATGATTCAGGATTTGTATAAATATGATGCATATTTCCTGAAACGCCTTCCAGATGGGTCATTTGGTTTGATGAGAGTACAAACACTTACACAAGCTGAAGTAAAAAGCATTTATACAACAATAGCCCCTGAGGCAACTCTTGCCCATAGGGTATACGCAAGAACTCATCCGCAATTAGGCAAATACGGAGAAGCTGACCTGGGAGGGTGCTTTATAACTTCCGAAGATGGAACGGATTTCCAGGGTGCAGAAGCCGCGTACCAATACAAAAATTGGGGTGGATTTGGATTATACGAACACACTCGTGGAAAGAGGGCAGTGCTTGGCGGAGGATATAGCGGAGAACGTGCGTATCATGTAGGGAGAATGTACCTGCTCAATCTTGATGGGAATGAGGTTAAGAACACGGTTGCCGGTCCGACAACTGGAAGCACACCCACAACAAGTAGTTCGAGTACTACAACTAGTAGTTCAACAACAAGAACTGAAAAAGATATGGGCTGGTATGTTCAGGGAACAAGCGTAATGATGGAAAAATACATAGCTGACGCATTCATAGGAAGACAGAATGAAAGTATAGAAGGCGGCGCAATATTTGATTATTTGGGAGATGCGCGATATTATAAGCTTGGATATGTTTCAACTGCCGGAACCGATTCAACCGGAAGATCGCATGCATTCAACGGTGCGATTGTAGACAGGAATTTGATAGACGGGATTGTTGCCTCCGGGGTTATAAGTGAAAATACAAAAACAGGGGATACTGATGTAAATGCACTGAATGCAGGATTGAGATATGGTTTTGATTTAAGAGGTCATGGAATAGAAGTGCTTGCAGGCGGTGGCGGGGCAACCGGTAAAGGCGGTGGCGGATTCCTTAATATAGCATACACACCAGCAGGCGGATTCGGTCCATTGAAATCAGTTGATGGAATTGCAGTTATTGGAAGGGGAATGGAAGAAGACATTACACTTGTTGGTGGGAATGTAAGGCTTGACCTTGGAAAGGCAGTTGCAAAAGTATATGGATATGGATTGCATCCTGATGCTGCTGCAGGAGAGATAAAACTGAGAGTTAGCCCCCATTTAAGAATAATTGGCGGGGGTGCTGGTGGGGAAGGAATGAAAAGCCTGGGCTCGGAATATGCTGGATGGGGTGGACTGGAATTGTCATTCCCGGCAATAGATATATTCGGAGTTGCAACCCACTTGAGAGGAGATACTGCAACGAGTGGAGAACATGGAGATATTACGGATTTCATGGTTGGAACTATGCTAAATCTTACACCCGAAGTAAATATGGATCCTAAAGATTATTATAAGGGTGGAAGAACATGGTATCTGGTTGGTGGATTCTCAGGCACATA
>CAZLMI010000017.1:10451-10929 GCA_964560865.1 Microcaldota archaeon | reverse complement strand
ACAGTCACTCCTGCGGTTTTTTTCATATCTTTGATTACATTGCCAAAAACAACATCATAACTGGTAATATCCCCGCTGGTTATCCATGCCAAACGTGAAAGACCTGCACCCATATCAATTACTTTTGTCTTGAGTTCCTGCCTTCCTGTGCTGGTGACTTCATACTGCATGAAAACGCAGTTCCCGAGCTCTAGACCACGAACGAAATATTCCATTGACGGACCGAAATTTCCTCCACCAGCCCAGACATCTTCCTGAAAGATTATCTCCTTTTCAGGAATTCCCAGTGCTTTCAGATAATTAAGATCGTGTTCAATAGCCTGATCCTTCCAGTAGAACGAACCGGTTTTCTTTGTATTGAATGCATGCTGGCCAACCATAACGAAATTAGTATAATGCCTGCCAGTTACACCGACATTGGAGATGTCTGAAAACCGGATGCATGGCTGAGGTACAATCAATGGATTGTGCGGCGGGG
>CAZLMI010000017.1:4379-10441 GCA_964560865.1 Microcaldota archaeon | reverse complement strand
GGGTCCAGCTCACCGTTTACCACATACGGCTGGAAATCATTGATTGATGCTATTGTAAAGTATAAATCGTTTCTCCATCTTGCAACTGTAGGATATGGTTTTACATAACCATGACCGTGTTTTGTGAAATATTTTTCTATTGCTTTCCAGGTTTCGATGTAGTCAAGCTTCTTTTTCACAGGGGTGGAACCTATGAACTGATAGCCAATGCATCCGGCATCTCCGCAACGCTTGCGCTCTTCAATACTCCAGAACATGCGGTTGCATCCTTCGCATTTCCTGCGCACATAACCCCTTTCAACAAGTGATTCGAGCTGGTAATGTTTTGCCCAGTCTTTTGCGAATTCCTTTCTTAATTCATTCTTGTCAACGTCCATGGTATTCCACCCGTATTGAGAAACATCAAAAATTACTGATACTGAACTGAATGATGATTAGGGAGGATAGATTTAAAACGCTCAGGGCCGGACCTATGCATCCTGGTTTTTAAATATGTTGTGATATATGATTATATATGATGAAGTATAGGTTTGTGACCTGGCACTCACAAAATGGAAACGGATTTCCCGCAGGCATAGATGAAAAAATAATGCCTGCACTTAGAAAAATTAAACCGATTGTGGAAGAAAAATGCGGAAGACGAACAATAGTTGTATTCAGAGAATTTTTTTCTGATGCCATACATGTAGCAGAATCGATTATGGGAATCAAAGAATTCGCAATGGAACACACATGTGATGTACTTATAACACCAGGCGCAGGACGCATGTGGGCACAACTAAAGGAAAAACTTTTAAAAGCCGGAATAACCCCCGTTTGTCCAAAAGAAGATAATAAACTAAAAAGATTAGATTCGATAGCGATCTGGGTTGGTATGGACGGAAGAATATATGCGTTTCCGAAAACAGCCAATCAGTTTGACGGAGGCATATCTCTTCCTGCTTCAGTCATACATATGGTTCCTGATAGTGACATTGGAATTATAATTTGTAAGGAAATTAAGCAGCTTTCATCAGAACAGGAAGTTTCAAAATTTCAATTGATAATACATCCTAGTTTTACTTCCAATGAAGACCCATATCTTCTTGCAAGAACCACCCTTTATGCAAAAGTAACCCAACATCCGCAATGGAATGGAACCAACACAGAATACATTATTTCCATAGTCATGAATAATGCAAGTGCCATGCACGATATCGTAGATAATCTTGAACCGGCAAACAATGGAAAAACTGCACATGATTTTGAGAGAGTATTAACTGGAAACGGAACATACACTGGACATGGATTCACTTATGGTGCAATAGGGCAAACCACCATGCAAGCACTTATCGGAGATCAGAATAAACTAGTTTTAAAAGTAGATGGAGGCTGTGGTGTAGGACTAATGTACCTTCCTGCAAATATACATATCCACATGCCGAAGAGAGGTGTGGAATTCCACATTCTGGATGTGGACAAAATTTAAATTTTAGGTAAAAAAAATTGAAATTTTTCACGGAAATGAACTGTCCGTCTTATTATTTATAAATGACTTTGCACCGATTTATTCATGGTTGAATTAAATGAAGCGTTAGCAGAATTGATTGGAGCCTTTATCGGAGATGGATGCATGAGTAGTTATATGAATAATGGAAGAATTAGAAATGTAACATTATTTACCGGAAACTGGAAAAATGATGTCCCATATTACCAAAATAGAATAATTCCGATAGTTACTAAATACCTTAATGGAACAAAAAATATTTATCATAGAAAATCCCATAATTGCATGAATTATGTACTTTGCTCAAAAGAGATTTTTCAATTCTTTTGCAAATTAAATCTTCCGGTTGGTGTGAAAGGAAATAAAATTAAAATTCCCAAAGAAGTAGAGATATCAGAAAAATTAACTTTAGCATGTGTACGCGGAATATTCAACACTGATGGAAGCGTATATCGCAGGTATTCGAAACAATACGCGGGTCACTCAAAGGCTTATCGAAACTATGCAATTGTTCAGTTTAAAATGAAAAGTTTAAAAGTTATAAAACAAATAAAAAAAATTTTAGAGAAACAGGGGATAAAAATAAACAAAATAACTAAAGTTCTTAATTGTCACGTTATACGAATTACTGATCAGAATAGTATTAAATTATTTTTTGAAACGTGTGGTTTTACACATCCATACCACAAAGGAAGATATTTAAATATAATCAAAAAACCAGACCGAAATAAACTTTTAAAAGGGGATATGTATACTAATGTTACGAAGGGCCTATAGCTCAGCTTGGTAGAAATTTGGATATATTAGCAATAACCATTTTGCCATAAGTACCGGACTCTTATTTCTTTTCGAAAGAGTCATCCGGCTGTCCAGGGTTCAAATTGCGTTTCCAGTTCCGGGTTCCCTGTTTCGCGAAGCACAAAACGCGAAACTGAGGACGGTAAACTGTCAACGCATGAATTTCCCTGTGGGCCCGAAAGTCGTAAGTATTGAGTTTAGAGTTCTGGGTCTTGTACTCAGGACTTTAGGGACTATAGCAAACCATGAAAGTAATGCGACTTTTTAACAGTTGCTTTATCTCAGCATGGTTTGCTAGTAGCGAAACAGAACTTTTCTGTTTCGCTGTAGGTGACCGCTAAGGTCGCCGTAGGCCCGATTTTGATTTTTTGTCTCCAGTTTTGGGTGTTCGGTATCATGTAAGAACCACAAAAAATGGAGCACTTTTATTTATATAAAAACATTACAGCCATCACGACAACATATAAAATAGTGAATAGGGTACTTCCGCCAATCACATGAAATAACATGGAACCATCAGCAGTTATTTTCTTGTCTTTTGTAATGAACTCAGGTGTTCCGTTGTATGTTATCATACCTGGAATCGGCTCATAATCAGTTGTAATATATGCATTTATACCGCGCATTCTCATTCCATAATGAATTACCTTCGCATAATCTATTGTTTTGAATTGTAGTTTTCTCGTTGCAAGAAAAGCTGCTAAAAAAAGAAGCAAAATCGCAGGTAGGAATAGAGATATAACAAATGCCTTACCTTGCAAAGTTGCAGGGAGTATATTGTTCATCATAAGAATTATTAAAATGCCTGGCCAAAGAATCCCTAAGATGCATACCATTGCTGGAACTGTTGCCCGAGCCATAATAACTACTCTAAATTTATCTTATTAATTGTATCGTTTGCCAAGGGTACATGCCAACCTTAGCAAAGCCAATGATGACCGACTCATCAGAAGGATAAGAGAAATGCAGGAACATGTATAAATTTTATGAATTACACTACTTTACATGATCTATTGGTTTAAATATCCAAAAGGAGGATGGCGATACAATCGAATAGTGATTCTGATAGCAATTGTTACTTTGATTTCCATGTATGTTATCCCTATCATATTCCCTACAAAAACAAGCACAACAACTACTTCTCAATCACAAAGCGGGGATACCAGTGTCCAACAGACAATTGTGGATTCAACAGTAAATCAAAATATAACCATACATACTGACACTAAACAAAAGGGATTATTTATTTTTCCAGAATCCAAGAATATCAATTGTGATGGATGGACTAGTTCTTATAACTTAAAAATTGTTAACAACTTCAATGAACCAAAATATGATGTTGTTGCTATGATGGAATATGATTTTTCTTTGGTGGGAAAGGTGGCAGTAATTAAGGCATCTGAAGGTATAACTTTCATTGGTCTTATCCAGTGTAATGAAAGTACTGGATGCATACATCAAGTAATGATTGGAGAGATTGATCCTGGGCAAACAGTAAACATACCGATAAAGGTTTCAGCAATAGATTGTAATGGATCGTATCAAATTAATTCTTCTATTCTTAGAATGAACGATGATCCTGGCGATACAAAAACACTAACGACTTATGAAGGGCTTTGTGATGATCAAGAAATCAAAAAAGCAGAAGTATTATTTCTACAAAAAAACTATTCAGAAGCAATAATACACTATAGAAATGCAATGAGAACCCCTTACTGGGACTGTAGAACGGCACAGTATGGTATGGCAGATGCATATTATATGCTTGGTAATTATACTAATGCTGAAAAATGGATTGAACAGGTACCTAATCAATATTTTGAACAATCTTGGAATTTGCTTCAAACAAAGGCAGATATAAAACTTAAAAACGATAAATATGATGAAGCAATAATGCTTTATGAAAAAGCATTTCTATTGATAAATTATTCGCAAAATGAATATATCAAAAATGGTTTAGTGATAGGATATTGCACTGCCATTAAAACCGCAACAAAATTAGAAGATAATTATTGTACAATCAAAAACAAGTATACAAATCAAACAATTATATTGGGAAAATTGATCTCTTAGCAATTCGATATGGAGACTTTAAGTATCATGATGATAACTTCATTGACAAGGTGAGGAAGATGCAGGAAAAAATATAAATACGAACAACGAGCATTAGTATTGTGGAATTATGGAAAAAGTAATTGACGTAAATGTTTTTCTAACCCTACTTACACAGAAAAAGCGCGGGATAATTTATACGGAACATTCTATCCAAAGAGCAAGAATGCGACAGTTAATCGGTGATAATACAGATAAAATAGAAAAATTTGAAAAAGATCTATATGAAAATGTCCCCCATCTTGTTGTTGAGCAACCCTCAGAAAGTCCAGGCGATAGAAAATTCAAAATATATTATAGATCACCCGAAAGAGGGTTCGATACTTATGTCCTGTCCATCGATGGACAAATACGCCTAATAACCATATATAAAACAAGTAAAACCTTACAAAAGAACATATATAAATACAGAAAGAGAGTGTAATATCATGAAAATTAAATATCATTACGATTCTGAAGTTGATGCAATTGCAATAGAGATAGATATAAAAAAATCAGATATTACAATAGAATTGACTGAGCATATTCTGGTCGACATGACTAATGATGGAAAACTGGCCGGGCTCGAAATACTTGATGCCAGTGAAGAATTATCCAAACTTTTTAATAGGGCAGTTAGCAAGGAAGAGATGAAGCAACTGTTATGTGAAATCAAGCCAGAATCTGCAAACGGATACTTATTGCAGTTTGAATCACCACAGAAAAAACAAAAAGCTGCAAGTGTGCTTATTCCTTTATACCAAAGCCCTCTGGCTTCTGTTTAAAATGTGCCTTCTGCCCTTCCTGTGGGCCCGAATTCTTGTTCAGTGTTCTGTGTCCAGTATTTACATCACTAAACTCACTTTTTCCACTATCCATATTTAACCCGTTTTTGTAAGAGTTCGTTTTTGATAGCGTTCGGGCCACAACAAAATCGAATTTCAGTGTTGTTGCAAACAAATATAATATTCACTAATGAAAATAAGTTAGGTGGACGAATTGAAAAAGGAAGAAATCATAAAGATACTCAAAAAAATAATTTCAAAAAATCGAATAAAAAAAGCATATCTTTTTGGTAGTTTTACAAAAAAGAAAAAAAACTACAATGATATTGACGTCGCTATTGAAGCACCAGATGGATTTACACTGCTCGACCTTTCAAGAGTTGCAAATTATATTGAAGATAAAATTGGTCTTTCGGTAGATATTGTTACTTTAAGGAGTATGCATCCCAAACTTAAGAAAACGATCCAAAAGGAGCTGGTAGCGATATGAAAAAAGGATATCCCGGAATTAAAACAGAAAATTAAAATTTTAATTAAATGAACTAAAGATGAATGGGGTTCGAATTCCTTGTTTGAGTGTTCAGTGTCGGGTTTCAATCCGTTTAAAATGATTTTAAAAATGAATATGCTAATAGATAGTTATTATGGCAACTATTGATGACAATCTGAAGAACAAAAAAATGGCAGATAGTGAAATCAAAATTACAGGTGATAAATCACTACTTAGCGGGAATGATTTGAAATTTGTGAATTTTTCTGATGAGGTATTAAAAGACTATAGTAAACAACAAAAGCACCTTTTTGCTTCTGATGACATACTTATAAAGGTAGACAGAACAAACCAAAATGAAATTGAAATAAACGGCCAAAAACTAAAACGAATAACTGAATATGCCGTTACA
>CAZLMI010000017.1:0-4369 GCA_964560865.1 Microcaldota archaeon | reverse complement strand
GGGTCTTATTTTCTTATGAGAGAAGGGGGTTGCGTAGTATTCAGAACTAATATATATGGTCCGTTCAGACCACCGTTTTTGTAAGAGCAAATGATATATTTCCTAAATTAATTCAATATTGTTGAGGAATCAAGATGACGCAATTAATCAAAGTTCTTTGTAAAACATGTAAAAAAACATACGGGCCTCTTGGTTTGCATGGTTCTTCATTTGAATCCCTTATGAAATGTACCAAATGCAAAGACTTGTTTGTATTATCAAACGAAGATAAGACCTGTCCAAATTGTAAAAGTTTTGTAATGTTATTTGATGCCTGCCCAAATTGCAGTTCAAAAAATACTTTTTATCGTGATATGAATCTTCCGGATACGCCAATCTGGATTAAATTCAAAACGCCATTTTCTTGTGAACACACGACTGAAACAAAAATATACGAAGCAGGAATTGAAGAATGCTCGAAACCAGGAATTATGTTTGGAAATCTAGTGATGATTGTATGGATTGCTCTCGGAGCTTTTGCACTATCAATCCTATCTCCAATTATTGCAATAATATACGCTCTTTTTGCAGTAATTATGATTGTATTTGTGCTCCGCAAACTTCTTTGTACTAATTGTTACTACTACGGAAAATGGTGCCATATTGGATGGGGCAAGCTTGCGACCCTGTTCTTCAAAAAAGGCGACCAAAGCAAATTTAAAACAAGTATTGGCCAGAAAGTTGCGCCCGTAACTTACGGAATTTTAACCTTACTTCCGCTCCTCATACTTATATTCTCAATGTTCCAGCAGTTTTCTTTCTTAAAGCTCGGGATTTTCATTGGGATATTAATTGTTGGCGGCTACAGTGGGGGAATTGCAAGGAAAAAAGCATGCAATGAATGCAAAATGAAATTAAATTGCCCCAATTGTGCTGCATAATGCAAGAGATTATTTTTTTCTTTTCAGCACCAATACAATCGCCAATGCAACAACCACCAATACAATAATGCCCAGAACATAAACAGTAATTGGAACCTGCGGCTCCGGTGGCAATGGTGGCTGTGCAGGAAGTTGTGGTGGCTGCGATGGCTGGATCACTGAGTCGGTGTTCTGGGTTTTGTTTCCAAAAGGAACAATAATATCAACTGACTGATTTGTTGAAGGCTGAACCACAGTTACCCCTGAAACATTGCCTTCAAAGAAGTACAAATCTCCTGTTTTTGTTGATGAGATTATCCTGGAATTGTCCTTTGTAATATAGGAAAATCTTACATCCTTTCCATACACCTGATAACTGGCTTCAGGATATTGCCATAAAATTGTTCCGTTGAGATTCCTGAGCTGCACCTGCCCACCCTGATCTCCAGTAAGGATAAATCTTCCATCCTGAGACAGCATGCCGCTCATGGAATTGGAATCTTTCCACACCACATTACCGGTTCCATCAAGAAAAACAAGCTCGCTCCTTGTTCCGGCAACGGTAAAATTGTTGCCTATGTCCGCCCACCTGAAACCCCCGTAGGTTTCATAGTTCCAGAGTTCATTGCCGTTTTTATCAAAAAAATGCAGGAACCCCATATGACCCCCGGTTGCCAGATAATTATTACCGGTTGCAATGAATCCATAGGGCCAGGAATGGACGTATGCCTTCCATTTGAGATTGCCGTTTATGTCAAAGATATAAATGTAGCCGCTTCCGCTGCCAACAATTATGTGGGAATCGTCATCATAGAACCGGATTGCACGCACCTGGCCTTCTGCAAAGCCTTTCCATAGCTCGGTTCCGTCTGCTGTGTTAAGCAGATAAACGTTACCTGCAAGGCTGTTGCCTACTGCAAGATATTTTCCATTGTTGGAAATTTTGACTTCCTGGAACGAATCATCAATAGTGAACTTTTTCCAGACGAGCCCACCGTTCCTGTCATATAAGTACAATTTTTCAAAACCGCTTCCGTAACCAATGGAAAGTGCAATATGAGAACCATCAGAGGAAATGTCCATTCCACGAATTTCTGTTTGCATTTCCTTTTTCCAAAGCTGGTTTCCACTGCTGTCAAAAAGATAGGCAAATGCAGAAAGGCTGCCCTGTTTTGTCTGCTGCCCTCCGCTTCCAACGGCAATGTATTTTTCATTTCCAGAAATTGCAGCCCTCCAGATACCTCCCCATGCACCTGATTCGAGTGTCAGTTTTTTTGTAAGGTTGTACACCCCTTTCTCCCTGACAGCATGAAGATAAACATCCAGACTAACCTTGGTGCCAGAGAGGTTTATTGTTTTTGCATAAAATTCATGACCCTGGTGTTGGATAGTAAGCATGTATTCGAAAGAAGGAATGGAGATTGAATAAAAACCGTCATTGCGCGAATACGCGGTTCTGCTGAACCCGATATACTCCAGATTTATCCTTGCATTTTTAACAGGCTTTTTTGTCTGGCTGTCGTAAACAAAACCGCTTATGCCTGAATCCTCGCTTAACGGAGTGTTGTTTATGATAGTGGTGATTGTGGCGGATTTTGCTTCAGGATCGCTCTTTGTCTTGCCACGCGGAACAATATAGATGACCCGCTCATAGCTTGCTTCGTATTGCCCTGAAGAAATTTTTGGAAAGCTTTCAAATGCAGATACATACCTCGACTGGCCTGCGGGGATGTAAAGATTTGCAGGCTGGGGATGGAAATTTGCCTCCACAGATGAGTCAAGAGGATTGATAGCATTTACTTCGTACTGAAGTTCTATGGCGGAAGCCCCGGTGTTTTTGACTTCACAATAATATTTTATTTCTCCACCAATTCCACTAATTCCGATTACCGGGCTTTTGCAGCTTAATTCAAAAGTCCCGAATAATATGCTACTGCAAATAAGAATAAAAACAAGAACAAATATCATGAATGCAGATTTCATCAAGGATTCCAACGCTGTAAAGATTTATTAATCACAGACCACGGACTCAAAATTTAAGATACTTAAATAAAAAAAGAAGAAAAAATTATTTGCTTTCTGAAGTTTCTTCCGGCTTGTCCTTGTTTCTGAAGAAAAGGAAATACCCCACAACAGCAGCAATTATTACTACGAGCAAAACCAGGCCAATGCCAAGCAAAAATCCCGAATCCAGTTCGGTTTTAGCCAATGAGACTGCATTGTTCGCAAGAGATTCTGCTGATTCTGCAAGTGTTTTCGCACTGGAATAATTGCCGGAAGCCAATGCGCTTTTCGCTTCGCTGAGTTTGGTTTCAGCCGGAGTTACGTTCTTGCCAGCAGTCTTTGCATTGCTTATTGCACTTGTTGCCTTGTTTATTGCAACCTGTGCAGTGCTCTGGTCAACAGTCTGCACCGGTGGGGTGTAATTAGAAGGAACCGTTGGCTGGGTTGTATTGGCAGGGGTCGTATTTACCGTAGTCGTATTCGCAGCAGTAGTATTATGTATCTGAGTAGTATTCTGCACAGCAGAAGCATTGCAAAGTGAACTGATATTTATCTTCAAACTACCTGGTTTTACATAACCGCTCTTCTGTGAATCAATCTGGTATTCACCGGTTTGTGAAAGAACAAATGCCAATGCACCGCTTGCGTTGGTGTAATCCTGCTTGACCAGACCCTGGTATGGATTTACCAGAAGCAACCTGATTTCGACATCAGAAACATTTTTGCTTTTTGATGTGGCAAACACCTGAAGAATATTGCCGGGGCAAACAGTCATGACTGAAATTGAAAGGGGCTCGGTAGAAGAACTCCCTGACGAACCTGAACTCCCGGATGAGCCGCTACCGGATGAACCGGAAGCTGAAACCGCAGTGGAATTGGTGAAGTTAACCACCGAATAGAAACCCGAATTCTTGATGCCATTATATGTAATAAACTTGTTAGTACTGTCCACTGTGGAAACACCCTGAGGATTCCAGCCGGAAGCATAATGTGCAACCTGCAGGCTACCGGTTGACAACGGATTATAATAAATCCCCAAATCAATGGTTACTGAAGAAGAATGTGGAACGATTCTTACTACTGCATTGCTTGGCGTGCTCAACGTACATACATCAAATCCTTTTGCACTTGAACCACAACCAGAAACTGATGTTCCAGAGGATGCGGCATCGACAACAGTCAGTGTAAGATCCTTTGCCTGGTCGAAATTCACATCGCCCTTGCTTGTTTTGAAAGGAGTATTGGTGCTGGTAATCGTAGTTACCTGTGAACCTGAATCTATATAGATATCCTCGGATGATGAAGGAGTATCGTATGATTTTGAATTAACAAGATAAGCACTTGACGAACTGAAATAATACTGAACCTGGGAACTTGCGTATGCCGTGCAATCATCGATAGTTATTCTGGATTGTCCGTTGATACGATAGCTATAATTATTCTCACTGGCACTGGTTTCATAAAGT
>CAZLMI010000016.1:0-11116 GCA_964560865.1 Microcaldota archaeon | reverse complement strand
AATGGGAATCTCCCAACCGACTCTTCACAGGTTGCTGGTTTCTGCCCATAAAAAAATTGCAGATGCGCTTGCAAACGGGAAGGCAATCAAGATTTACGGTGGAAGTTATTCCATAAAAAAAGAAAAAAACAAGAGGTGATTTGTTATGCCATGGGGAGACGGAACAGGCCCTTGGTGGGGTCGGGGAAGAGGATGGAATTGTAGGAGAGGTATTGGAGCTGCTTTTGGCAATGGCGCAGGCCGTGCATTGGGTGGGGGATTTGGACGTGGAAGAGGAATTCCTTTTTTAGGTACCAGAACCACCGGTGCAGTCCAGGGAAACAACGCGAATGTGCAACAGGACGAGCTTCAGGAGCTAAAGGCGTACTTGCAGGAGCTTACGACAGAACTCGAGGGCGTCAAAAAAAGAATGGATGAATTGAAAAAGAAAAAATGAATGGTGGGTCAATGAAGATAATCGTTAGCAGTTCAAATGGCGGATTGGAAGATTCTGTTTGCCAGATTTTTGGCAGATGCCCGGTATTTACCTTGGTAGAAACCAGTAAAAAGAAAATAACCGGTGCAAAAATAATCACAAATAATGGGTGTCGGGCAGGTGGCGGGGCAGGCATAGCCGCGGCGCAATCAGTGATTGATGCTGGTGCGGAAGCGGTCATCACCGGAAGTTGTGGTCCAAATGCAATACGCGTATTGAATCAGGCTGGCATAAAGGTTTATGCTTCCACAGGCACGGTGAAGGAAGCGGTTGAATCTCTGCTGGCAGGCAAACTCTCTCCTGCTGTATCTGTGACCGGTCACTTCGGAATGGGTCGGGGATTGGGTGGTGGTATAGGTGGGCAACGTGGTTTTCGGGGTGCCAGGCAATGAGGGTAGCTGTAACTTCCAAAGGAAATGGGATGCATGGCCAAATAGCAGAACATTTTGGCAGATGCCCGGAATATATTCTAATAGACATAGAAAACGGAAGAATAAAAAAAACCGGTGTTGTTCCAAATCCGTATTTCAATAGTCATACTCCCGGCGCAGTACCGGATTTCATGAAAAAAAATCATGTTGATTTGGTAATAACTGGTGGTATAGGTCCAATGGGAATACAAGCTCTTAATGAATATGGGATAAAGGTTATGACTGGTGTAAAAGGCAAGCCATCGGATGCCGTTTCGGATTATATCAGCGGAAAGTTGACTGCAAATGAGAATATGTGTGATCACTGATGATCATTGGTATCACTGGTGGTAAAGGGGGTACTGGAAAAACAGTACTGGCAGTAAATCTTGCAGTCGCCATTGCAAGAGAAGGAAAAAGCGTAGCTTATCTTGATTGCGATGCAGATTGCCCAAGTTCGCATATTATTGGCGGTTTTAAACTGGAAAAAACGCAGCCGGTTAAATCATTCATCCCGGTAATCGACAGTAAAAAATGCAAAAAATGCGGGAAATGCGTTGAAAGCTGCAAATTCAATGCACTGTATCAGTTAAAAGGAAAGTGTCCTGTTCTTTTGGAATCAATGTGCATAGGTTGTACTGCGTGCCTGAATACCTGTCCGCATAAGGCACTATCTGAGAGTTATAAAATTATAGGATGGACTTACTTCACAAAAAAATATGGGGTAGATTTTTATTCCGGGAAATTAAAACCTTCGGAACCATTAACTGAAAAAATTGTGGAGGCTGTTAAGCAAAGGGGTCTGAAAAAATATTACGATATTGTTCTTGTTGATACTGCCGCCGGTGCGCATTGCCAGGTGGTTAGTGCATTGATTGGTTGTGAAAAGGCACTTGCAGTAACAGAACCTACTCTTTTTGGAGAGCATGATTTAAAGGTAATCTCCGAACTCTTACAAAAACTTGGGATACCATTTGAGGTCGTATTAAACAGGAGTACGATTACGGACAAAAAAATCAAGTCAGTGCTTGAAATTCCTTATGACAAAAACATGGTTGAATGCTATGTTGATTCAACTCCAATCGTCGAACAATTTCCCAATCATACAATCTCAAAAAAAATCACTAATTTTGCCAGAAGGCTGATAAGATGAAAATAATCATTCTAAGTGGAAAGGGAGGAACCGGAAAATCCAGCATTACTGCATCAATAGCATGTGAACTGAAAGACCGGTTTGTATTGGTTGATGCTGACAGCGACTGTCCGAACCAACACCTTCTTTTTCCAGGAGAAATAATAAAACAACAGGAACTTAATCTGACAGAAACAAGTATTATCAGCAAGGATTATTCCTCCAGTATAAAAACTTTGGATGATTTGTGTCGGTTTGGTGCAATATTTGAGAAAAAAGGGAGACTCGGTGTGGACAAAAGAAAATGCACTGGATGCGGAAATTGTATAATCACACGTTCGGCTGGAAGCGCAATTCTTGTGCCCAAAAGAACTGGAGAATTGATTGTTATTGAAACCAAAAAGTTTTCCCTAGTTTATGGAAGGCTTGAGCCTGGAGAGTCCGGAAGCGGAAAAATGGTTTTTGAAATTAAAAAGACTGCTGATGAGTTGGGTAGGAAAAATAGCACAAATCTTATTTTGATAGATGCACCTGCCGGCATCGGATGTCCTGTTATTGCTGCTGTAACCGGCTGTGATTATGCATTGGGGGTTGTTGAGCCTACTCCTGCAAGCATTGCAAATCTTGAACGCGCACTTGAAGTTGTAAAACATTTCAATATTCCATTTTCAGTTATCATGAATAAATCTGGGTTATCAAAAAAATACGAAAAAGAAATAAACAGAAAATTCGGAAACGCTATAATCGCAACCATACCTTATGACGAAGAGCTTCCGCATTTGCTTGCCAGGGGGGTTCCGCCTGTAAAAGGAAATGGAAAGGCAGCAGTTGCATTAAAGGAGCTTGTAAAAAAGGTTGAACTCGAAATCATTGGGGGTAAACAATGAAATCTACGATTTTATACGATGATATTGCCGATGGTCGATTAGCTGCAGACCACGGGTTTTCCTGCTTGATTGAAACTGATGGAAAAAATATTCTTTTTGACAGCGGAACAAATGGTGGTTTGCTTTTATCCAACATGAACCGGGTTGGTGCAAACTATGAAGATATTGATTACATTTTTATTTCACATGATCATCATGATCATACTGGCGGACTTATTTCTTTTCTTGAAGTAAAAGGGAATATTCCAGTTTATGTCCCTAATTCAATGTCAGATGCTCTCAAAAATAAAATTAAATCATATGCACCAATTATTGAAATATCCAATGCCGGAGAAATTTGCAAAAATGTCTATACAACAGGGGAGCTGGGGAGTAATATAAAAGAGCAATCCATTATGGTAAAAACAAAAAAAGGAAATGTTGTGATTACCGGATGTGCGCACCCGGGTTTGGATAATATACTCAAAAAAGCGCAGGGGTTTGGAAAAATCCATGCAGTTATCGGCGGATTTCATGGATTTAGCAATTTTGCAGTACTGAAGGATGTTGAAAAGGTTCTTCCATGCCACTGCACATTGTACAAGCAAAAAATAATTGCAGATTTTCCTGAAAAAGCCGTGAAATGCATGGCCGGAAGTATTTTTGAGGTACAATAATGAATTCAGAAAAGAATCAATTGAAGAAATTATACACGAACAGTTAAAGGGGAAAATATGAAAATAATCTATGGGCCTGTCCCTTCCTGGAGATTTGGCAGGTCACTTGGCGTAGATCCGATTTGTAGTGTTGACAAAATTTGTTCTTTTGATTGTGTATACTGCCAGCTTGGCCGAACAAAAATAAAAACCATGGAAAGAAAGAGGTACATAGATATCTCCCAAATGAAGAAAGAGCTGGAAATTGCTGAAAAGAGAAATATTGATGCAATAACTTTCTCCGGTACCGGAGAGCCAACGCTTAATTTGCAACTTGGAGAAATGATTGTGTTTGCAAAGAAATTCGGTTTTCCAGTTGTTGTCCTTACAAATTCTTCCCTCCTTTCAGACAAGGAAGTACGTAAGGAACTGTGCAATGCAGATGTAATTGCTGCAAAACTTGACGCACCAAACGAGGATATTTTTCAAAAGATAAGCAAGCCTACCGAAAACCAGTATTTTCAGGAGATGTTGGGTGGAATTAAACAACTTAGAACGGAATTTAGGGGAAAGCTTGCGCTTCAGATGATGTTTGTCAAATCAAATAAAACCCATGCAAATGAAATGGCCCAAATAGCAAGGGAAATACGTCCGGATCAAGTGCAGTTGGACACACCATTAAGAAAGTCTGCTGTTCCGCCTGTCAGTATCAGTGAAATGGACGAGATAGAGCGGGAATTTAGTGGTTTGCCGGTTATCTCGGTCTATAAATCAAAAAAAATAGAAACAAGACCTTACGATAGTGAAGAAACCCGTAAAAGGCGACCATAATCTTACTATCTAATCTTTGCCATTGTTTTGTTTCCCAGTTCCATTGCGTGTTCCCCTCATTTTCATGTGCCCACCGTATTTATAACGGGTAAATCCTTTAAATTCACAATTGTAATTGCCACTTCATAGCACTACGGTGCTCTTGATTAAAACTTTGGGGTCTGATACTGCTGGTATCTGTCACCCGTACTTTTGCACCCAAAACACGAAACAGTTTCCGTCGAGACCATAGGCTCAGGACTGAAGACTCCAGACACGAGACTTTTTGATTGTTAGATCTCATTTCCGCCCAGAACTGCTTAGCCTGAGCTACGAGGTAAAAAGACACACGCGCGTTTCCTTAGGAAATGAACCCTTAAATTCAAATGTATGGGGCGGACTCAAAATATCCTTTCGTAAGTTATTCCGAAAAAATCTAATATATCTGGATTATCAATCCAGTTAGTTGCGCAACGAATACCCCCTCCAAGATTCTCCAAACGTAAAGATCGTGGCACTAATCCAAAGTCTACTTCGTAGGGGCAAATACCTTCTAATTTTAATGAATTACGAGTATTATCGGTTGTACGTTCATGTATCAACGCGATTTTTCGACCATCGATTTCGAAGATTGGAATGTTGAATTCGAAAGAAACTGACCAGAAGAGCCGAACATTAATTCCATGGCGTGCCAAATCAGAGAGAATTTGGGGGGTGAGGTGTAGGTAATAATTATCAACAAGAAGAGTTGAACCAAATAAAGAAGCGTACAAATCTATATGTTTCCCACGTAAAGCTTGATACGGAAGTAAAACAAATTCCATACCATCCAAAAATCTCGTTTTTAGCATAGCCAAGTCCTCCTTTACTTTAGAAAAAAGCAAATTCATTTCAGGAACAAGAACTAATGCAACCTTACCATTATCAATACAGAATCCACCTTCGCAAACAGAAATGGGATTACCCTTAAGATAGCTGATATCTCTTGCAAAGTACGTATCTCTAAAACGAACGTAACTATCCCTTGCCCAGCCTTGCATGAAATAAACTGGGCAGTTGAACTTGCATAAGGTATCTGCTATTTGCCACAATGGATTTTCAACATCGTTCGGATTCAATGTTCTATCATTACATTTACCAATGACAAAACCCGCATCTTTCTTTTCGAATACTTGAACGTTGGGATTTTTACGATTACCGTTCTGAAATTTAACTGCTAACGCCATGGTACACCCTATTCCAATCCATATCGTTATTATGTTTGGATACTTTTTTAAAGTTACTTTTTGCGTATAAAAGTGGTCAAATATTCAAGACTTTAAAAAAGAGTGTTTGAAGAGTCACAAATTAGATACAGTAACTGCTGATTCAGAGTATGACGATTACCTAAATTATGAATTACCACATAGGAAGAACATAAAAAAAAACAATCCTGATTATTGGCCAGTTGTGCAACAATCTTTCAAACACCATGTTTTACATTTTAATTAATATTTTAAAACATTTCTACTTATTATGCTGATTTATGTTCGCTGATACAGAAATCCCGGATCCATTTGATTTCTCTAAAATCCGTTTTTCAGGAATTCCACTTGATTGGGCGACTGCCGCAATCGTTGCTATATCTAATTCATATGAATCCTATGATGTTTTACTGCGAAATGTAGCTGTGCTTACCAACGCCCAACCTTCTTCTCAAGAAGATCTTTTTGAATTGGTTACTGTTATCGGGCATGTCTCTTTTCGGCTTTCGGTTCAGGAGTCATCTAATATGTTCCATCCGGAGTATAATCCTTTAGCTGAAATCTTTGGTGGAGACGTTCTTCGTCCTTGTATATTATCCACTGATCAAAAAACGCAGGTCTTTGCTGAACTTACCCAAAAACTAACTGCTCTTGCTGCACCTTATCTGGATGCTCCCGAGCGCCTTGCCACTATTGATGATTATTCAGTTTATCATTATGGCCCTGAACGTGTTGCCTGGTGGTTTATTCATGGCTCTCAGCCTGTTCCAGTACAAGGCCGCGCTATGCACGCTCTTTTCAAGGCTCTTGCATGCTGCGGAGAAACCGGGTTGGATCAGGTTGCCCGTTTTGTCTCAGATTCCAGGTACTATGTTGCTGCAGCTGCTTTAACCTCTTTACATTCTTTTCATCACTATGATCAATTTGCGCAAGCAACAAGGCGAAGAATGCTTTCTATTGCACAATCCCAGTTGGAAAATCCTAATCCATGGGTAAGGCATGCTGCTGCATATACAAGCAGAGCGTATCTGGATTCTTTAGATATTGTGCCTTATCGGGATGCACATTATGCGACCAAAAGAAGAGTTAGTACTCTTACGCGTATTCTTGGTCGGTTGGGCCAAGCTTTGGGGGAAGTTGAATCTTCACTTCAAGAACTTGTTCATACTGCTGGCCTATCTACTGATGTACAGTCTCATGTTGAGGCATTGCGTACTTATGCATTGTCTGTTTCCAATCCGGATCCAGGTGAGTTTCAAGCACCTGTAGATGCTTCGCAATTATGTGATCGCTACAATAAACTCGCGAATCGTGCTTCTGATCATATGTATGAAATTAATCGTTTAACTACTTCCAGGGTTGATTCTCTTGTTTCTTGTGCACAATCTGGAGAACCGCTTGTTGCAGATGATTTGCCATTTGTCCATCTTCTCATAAGGAAAATTGCGAGTAACATGATGAAGGATCTTGAATCTTCCAGCTCCACACAAGCATCTGAAAATGCATTGCAAAATATTGCGGGATTTTGCTCTTCCTTTGGTCAGGAAGCAATTTTCAATAATTCTATTGATGGCGTTGTTGCTGCTTTACGAAGCAGTATAAGTACTGCTGGCTTAGGTCGAGATACTGATTGGACCCACCATGCTCAAGTACAACGGAGGGTGGAAACTGTAATCACATTTTTAATGTCCCTGAAGCCCCTTACAGGAGAGCAGCCCGCGCCAAAACTGCGTTCTGGTCCAAGCGGCTCTGATAATACCAAACCGATGCGCAGAATTTCATAATTTCAAAGTGGCTATCTTTGCATTATCACTTAGAAAGTACATAAGAAGAATACCGACCGTTAAATTGTCAGACCGCACGTCACTCAATGGACAAGTTGCTGTGGCAACTTGTACATCCGAAATGCAACGGCATTTCGGATATGGACTGGTCTTGGGTACTGGATCTTGCTGAAGAGAGATTGTTGGTTTCGGTCTTGAGTTTTGGGTCCTGAAGTTCCGCAGAACTTTGGGAACTTGCGGCCTCAGCCGCATGGTTTTGGTTTTGTTGTTTTTTGACATTCATCTTAGACACCTATAAATTTGGGTGACTACAAGTTCACACACTGTGGTCACCTTTTCTTTTTGATTATTTTCTTATTCTGTTGTATTATTTCATTTACTAAGAATAATACAAACAGTTTATGATTTTCAGTATGTCCTGCTGCCTGGGTTTTCATATATTTAGATCTTTTTTTCAGTGGGATATTCGTAAATGGGATTTGATTTAACTGGAGAATATAATTCATTAACAATCTTGCCATTCTACCATTCCCATCTGCAAACGGATGTACTGTGGTGAATTTTGTATGGAATTTTGCCGCAAGTTCTACTGGATGGATCAATTCTTTATTTTCATTGTACCAACCTATCAATTCTTCCATTAATTTTGGTACTTCTGGATAATTGGGAAAAACATGATCTGATCCCCTTATTCTAACGTTCACCGGTCTCCAAACACCACAATATTTTTCATAACCATCTATCTTTGAGAGAAGAACACAATGCAATTTTAGTATCATTTCCTCTGTTATCTCTTTTTTATGCTCAAGTAACCGTTCATACATATCAAGACATTTATTCAAGTTCAGTGCTTCTTGTTCTTCCCGTCCCATACCAGTGATTATTGCACCTTGTTTTTGTAATATTTCAATCCGTTTTTGGTCTGCAACTATCCTCTCCGTAAGCCAATAATCTAATGTAGAGCCTTCAATAGCATTTGATTCCGTAATGAATGTTATTCTCTCCCTTTTCATGAATTCGATTCTTTTTGTTGGATTTAGAGATTTCAAAAAATCATTTTTGTTTTTTGTCGCTTTATCTATTTTTTTTGCAATGCTTCTTGTTATGAATTTTGTAAAAGGAGGAACCATCCCAGGTATGCCCTTCTTTTTTAACTCCTGTTCAAATTTTTTGTAAATTTGAATTAATTCCAGGTTATCTGGAAGATTTGCTCCCAAGTACACACTTTCTTTTATCCATTTACTACCTTGTTTTACAGATTCTTCAAGATAGTAGTAATTTTTTCCTTTAACTTTACGTGTGGTGATGTGAGACATATCGTTATCACTGAAATAAACTATTTATATTTTTCGGTGATAACCAGTTATCACTGGTTTTTACATAAGTCATTTTTCAGTTATAACACGTTACCCTTTCTCTCGAGACCGAAAACCCAAGACTCGGTACCGTCTTCGTCTGGACTGAAGACCCAAAACTGAAGACCATTAAATTGTCAGACCGCACGTCACTCGTCATCGCTTTTTACTGTGGCCGGACGAATCCTGAACAACAATCGATTGACATCGGATTGTGCTACTAGCTTAGAGTATGAGCTCGGTGATCACCGTTGTCATCATCCATTTGATTATATGCTAAAAACACTATAAATAGCTATCTTCTGTTCAAAATCCGAAACTAAAATCAAAACAGGAATCCTAAACTGAAACTCAAAACCTGGGACCCGAGACACAAGACCCGAAACGTTCAACTATCAACGGAATCCTCCGCCTCCAGAGCTTCCTCCTGAGAAACCCCCACCGCCTCTGCTCCATCCACCAGAAGAATGGGAAGAAAAACCTCCATGCCCCCCACTGCGTTGAATACCGGAACGGTTTCCAAAGGTGGCAAGATTATACATTCCCATGCTACTCGAATAATAAGCCATAGAAGTCAAAGCAATATTATCGATTTTCTTTATTTTTTTGGCAAAAAGCGGTTCCAGTTCAGACAAGTGCTTTTCTACCTTATCGGCCATACCAAGTGCAGTAGCATAAGTAAGTATCCTCCCCCAGATTACTGCTGATGCTGGCGGGTACTTTTTTATTTGTGAGGATTTCAAACCGCGATAAAATGCCTCCCATTGCGCATAAAGAAGTCCGTTTTTTTCAGTTTTTGGTGCAACTGGTTTTGTATGTAGATAACTGACATAAATTGCTGGGAGTAAGGTACCGATAATGCATCCCCCAATAATCAAAAGCCAGAATTGTTCTCCATGTTGGGGATACCAGTCTAAATCAAAGGAAATGCTTGCAAAGGATAATCCAAAAATAATTACAAATAAACCAAGAAACCAGCAAAAAGCAATTTCACCAGATACATTCAGCTTGGCAGTACTCAAGGCATGGATTTCTTCGTCAACAAAAAGCTCCTCAATTTGCCCAGGGAAGGCATTTGTAAATTTTTCCATTGATTTCACAATATGGATTTTCTCTGCCTCGGTTTTATTGCTTATTTTTTCATAGTTTTTCATTTTGGCATCAAGGTCTATTTCATTGCCTTCTGCAAAAAGGAAATCAAGCACTGAATTTTCATAATTCTTCAGGTTATTAGGCCGTTTTTTAAGAAACAGGATCGTCCTTTCACGCTTTATTTCTGCCCCAATGCTTTCTTTTTTCTCAAGCTCTACAATATCAATTATGTTTCTGCTTATAAGGCTCACTATTGTGGCAGCAACTAATTCTTTTACATCATATTTGTTCCTGACAAGTGCAGTAACTATTGCCGGCTCTTCTTCTTTTTCAGGCGGCAAAATAGATTCTTGTAGTTGTGCAGGCTTTTTTCTTTGTTTTATATAGAAATAAGCGGATAGCAATAAGGATAGGATAAATATAGGAAGGCAACACCATCCTAAATTTGGTTTTTCAGCTTCCAGCACTGTTTGTGAACCATATACTTCCCTCTCTTTTTTCAAAATTGCATAAGCAGAGGAATTCACTGTTTTCAGGTTCCCTGAAACTGCACCTTTGTCAAAGAGATAGCATCCGCCGACATAATTTCCAGAAGGAACATCCTCCATCTCAATTATTATGCTCAGGTTGTCCACATAAGCTTTTCCTTTTTCAGTGGAATAAATCTCAAAGTGCATTGTCTTATTAGCAGATTTTGGTGGCAATGTGGTTCTTGCCGTGAATTCCCGTGCAAATGTCTTCCAGTTTGCCCCATAATGCTCGTAGCACAGCCTTGCGAAATCGTCAAAAAGTTCCACCCTGTTTTTTATGGTATAATTAAGCTCAACCGTGCTTTCCCCTTTCGGAGGGTTTTTCCATATTATCTCGGCATCCTGCCCGTTCACCTTTTTCTCATAAACAGGCGTCTTGCCATTAACCTTCACGCTATTTACAGTTATATCTGAAAGCGAATCAAAATCCTGCGGCCGTATTGAGCGGTATCCCTCATTATACTGTGCATCAAGGTAAAATTCCATTTTCTCATATACAAGGATGCTACCATCCTCCTGTACATTAACATCATTGTAATAAGACAGCATGGAAAATGCGCTGGACAAGCTAACTGACAGCAAAAACAGCATTATTATGAGTGGTTTCCGCATATTTGTCTTATCTTATCAATAATTATAAACCTGCTTTTTGTTGCTGACACATTCTTCAGCTTTCTATTCATAATCGCTCATCATCTTGCGTTCTGCACCCTTTCTAATCATAGTTTCCAATCAATTTTCTTTCAGTTTCTTTTCCATTGA
>CAZLMI010000015.1:0-11121 GCA_964560865.1 Microcaldota archaeon | reverse complement strand
TTTTCTGCAGACCCCATTGCCCCGTTCGAATCAATCAAACACTATTCCGAGCCGGTCATTACTAAATCCATAGAAGTGAAAGAGCAAAAAGACCTTCCCAAGCTGATTGAGGCGTTAAGGTCTCTTTCAAAAGAGGATCCGACCATAAAAATACAGCTGAATCCGGATACTGGGGAGCATCTTATTTCAGGTAATGGTGAACTTCACCTTGAAATTATAGAATACAAAATCGTTAACGAGAAAAAAGTTCCGATAAAAACATCGCCCCCATTGGTTGTTTACAGGGAAGCATTACATGGAAAAGGCGGTCCGGTAGAAGGAAAATCGCCGAACAAGCACAACAAGTTCAAATTCATGGTTGAACCGCTTGATCCTGCAATTGTGAAAGCTATCGAGGATGGCTCAATCAAGGAAGGCAGGCCAAAATCCCGTGAAGTATGGGAAAAGCTTGTTGAACTTGGCATGCCACGTGATGAAGCCAGAAATATATTCGATATCTACAACCAGAGTGTAATGGTGAATGCAACCAAAGGTATTCAATACCTGAATGAAGTTGAAGAACTTATGATTCAGGGTTTTGAAGAGGCATTGGATTCCGGTCCGCTTGCAAAAGAAAAAATGAGCGGAGTGAAAGTGACTTTGATAGATGTGACCCTTCACGAGGATAATATCCATCGTGGTCCTGCACAGGTTCTTCCGGCTGTCAAACGTTCCATATATGCCGCAATGTTGTATGGTGGTGTTGGATTGCTTGAACCAAAGCAGAAAGTCCTTATTCAGACATTGCAGGAATATGCCGGTGACGTAATCAATATGACCAACGGCAGGCGGGGCCAGCTTTTGGATATGCAACAGGAAGGTGAAAATGCAACAATCACCACGCAGTTGCCAGTTGGTGAAATGTTTGGTTTTGCCAATGAACTCAGGGGTGCGACTCAGGGTCGTGCCATCTGGTACCAGGAATATGCCGGTTATTATGCAATGCCAAAAGAACTGCTCAACAAAGTTGTAAGGCAAATCCGCGAGCGCAAGGGTGAAAAGCCCGATCCGCCAACCCCGGCAACTTTCCTTGATTAGTTTTTTTTATTTTTTATATCTTTTTTATTTTATGTATAATTTTACTCATATATACGTTTATTTTTGAAAAACAATTCCCTGTAGCCTGGGATTATATTTTATTTTTGTGAATCCAGCTTCCCTCAATCTTTTTGAGACTTCCTTGTCGATTTCCCTTCCCCTTTCCTTTCCTACCGAACCGACATAGTGGAATAATCTCGCACCTTTTTTTGCAACCCTCATCATTTCCTTATAGAATTCTGCAGAATACAAATATCCCGCTTTTGAAAATCGCGGCGGGTCATGGATAATTACACTGAAACTGGAAGTTTTCATTTTGTATATCTCCTTTCCAATGTCCCCTTCCCTTAATTCTATTTTTTTGTTGTTAAAAAGTTTTTCGCTCCATGGGTTCCATCCTGCAAGCGACAATACCGCACCGTTCATTTCACAGGTTACAACCCGTTTTGAATTTTCTGCTGCTTCTATTGCGATATATCCAAGGCCAGTGCACGTGTCCAGAACGCAGTCGTATTTGTTGGTGTTCAGGGTCTTTACGACCTCTTTGCAGTAGTCCAGCGGGGTTTTGAAATCTTTTATAAGATGCATTCTCAGTCCGTCGATTTCCAGTATCGGTACTCCGTTCACTATCCTGAGTTTGTAGAAATTCTTATCAAAAATGGCGAGCTTGAAAACTTCGTTGTCCTGTTTAGCATATACAAATTTGCTGTCTGCGAAATACTGTATTGTTCCGTCACTTGAATTGGTGACAAACTCCATTTTTTCAGCCATATATCCTGATTATACACACATCGGCATAAAAAAGTTTGTGCACTTGCATATCTTTGGAATTTAGCCTAAAATTCCATAACATCCGTTCCAAGATACTTTTTTAATACATCAGGAACCACCACTGTTTTTTTGTCTTCCTGATAATTTTCCAGTACTGCTATCAATGTTCTTCCGACCGCAAGCCCGCTTCCGTTCAATGTGTGTGCGAATTCGGTTTCACCATTTTCATTTCTGAATTTTATGTTCGCCCTTCTTGCCTGGAAATCCGTGCAGTTTGAACATGAAGAAATTTCCCTGTATTTGTCCTGGCTCGGTATCCATGCTTCCATATCATATGTTTTTGCTGCTGCAAAACCAATATCCCCGGTGCACAATTCAATTACCCTGTACGGAATTTTAAGCAGTTTTAATATTTCTTCAGCATCATTGGTCATGCCTTCCAGTTCCCTGAAGCTGTCTTTTGGATGTGAGAATTTTACCAGCTCTACTTTGTCAAATTGGTGCTGCCTTATCAGTCCCTTTATATCCCGCCCGTATTCCCCTGCTTCTTTTCTGAAACAGGGAGTATACGCGGTTAGTTTTATCGGAAGCTCTGATAGTTCGATAATTTTATCTGCAAATATATTTGTTAACGGGACTTCCGCGGTTGGAACCAGCCATAGGTCTTCACCCTCGATTTTATATTGCTGGTCTGCAAATTTTGGCAATTGCCCTGTGCCGGTTATTGTTTTTGTGTTTACCATAAAAGGCGGAAGAATCTCCAGATAGCCCTTTTTAGTGTGTGTTTCCAGCATGAAATTAATCAGGGCCCGTTCGAGTCTGGCCACTGGTCCTTTTAATACTGTGAACCTATGGCCCGCGAGCTTTACCCCACATTCGAAATCAATCAAACCGCTTTTTACTCCTAAGTCATGATGGTCCAGGACGTCTTTGCCTGTTTTTTCCGGTTTTCCGTGTTTTCTTATTTCCGGATTGTCATTTTCATTTTTTCCTTTTGGCACTGATTTGTCAGGTATGTTCGGCAGATTTAGCATCAGTTCCTTTATTTTGGCCTCAAGATTTTCCGTTTCTGTTGTAATCTCCTTTATCTTTGCACTGACTTTCTGCGATTTTTCAATAGCATCTTTTGCAACACTGTCTTTTTTTGCTTTTTTTGCATTGATTATTTCGTTGTTGAGCTTATTTCTTTCGGAGCGGAGCTGTTCTTCATCGAATTTTATCTTTCTCCATTTTTCATCAATCTTTTTTATCTCTTCGACTGTTGCAAGCACTTCTTTTTCTGCGTGCCTGTCCTTAAGCGAATTGTCTATTATTTTGGGATTATCCCTGAATAATCGTATGTCCAACATACTTGAAAATTAATATCAAAGAATATATAACACTAACTCACAGAATTTTCAGCAGTTCTTCTATATTTTCAATCTCAGCAAGATGCACATCCCCTTCTTTTTTCTGATTTGTTTTATTTATCCACACTGATTGTATGCCTGCTTTGCCGGATCCAAGGATGTCCATTTCATAGGAATCACCGATTACGAGTATCTCATCTGGCTTGCAATTCAAAACACCGAGTATATGCTTAAACAATTCTCCGGTTGCCTTTTTTTTATTTAATTCCCCGCTTATAAAAATTTTTTCAAAATATGCTTCCAGGCCAAGCACTTTCAGTTTTTTTCTTTGTGATTCGGGTGGTCCGGCAGTTGCAATATGCAGTCGGTATCTATTTTTAAGATTCTCAAGTGTTCTTTCGACATCAGGAAATGGCTTCATTCGGATATCCAATTCAGATTCGTATCTATCCAACATCCTATCCAGCAATTCATCGTCCGATAGTGAAAATTTCTCCAGCAGCAGTCTGAATCGTTCCTTTCTGTAATCAAAATCAGGTTTTTCTTGGTGAAATCCTTTTTTGATTGCCTCTTCAAGTATTATTTTGTATGCTTCCACGAGCATTTCTAATTTTATATTGTGCTTTTGAGAAACCAGTTCGTATACATGTTCCATGGATTCCTCTGCAGGTGTAAAATACTCATATAATGTTCCGTCCAGATCAAATACTATTGCCTTAAACACACATTATTTATATGTCGTCCATATCTTATTTATATGCCGTACCTATCTTATTTATATCCAATTTTATTGTTTTTTTATTGTTTTTCTGCTTTCCATATTCTTTATAAATATTTCTAATCCTAACTATCGTCTACGCATTATTTTCGGCGCGTCCCAAACTTATGTATCCACGCAAGGAGATTCTCTCTGAGCGTTATTGGGCAACGTATGCGCACGTATTACAGGTGCAAAATATGACTGATATCAAAAGGCCCCGACGGGGTTCAATGGGATTCAGACCCAGGAAAAGGTCTGTTACACAAAATATAAATATAAACTGGCAGTGTTATCCAGAAAAACGCCTGATAGGTGTTCCGGGTTACAAGGTCGGGATGACCCACGTTTCTTATGTTGATGATTCAGAATCCGTTACCAAAGGCCAGGAGATAGTCTCTGCAGCGACAGTTATTGAAGTGCCTCCGGTGACAGTCTATGGATTAAGATACTATGACAATATGCGTTCGCTTGGGGATGAATTTACCGTTGATGAAAAAGTACTCAAGCTTGCTGGCGTAAAAAAGAAAAAAGAATTAAAAATTCAGCCAGGTGCAAAAGATATCCGGCTCCTGGTTTTCATAAATCCATCAAAAACTGGTTTTGGAAAAAAGCATATAGAAAAGATGGAACTCGGGTTTGGCGGAAAAGATATCGATGAAAAGACTGCATATGCAAAAGAGCTTCTTGGAAAAGATCTTTGTGCAAAGGATGTTTTTAAATCCGGCGAATACGTAGATATCGCTGCGGTTACAAAAGGAAAAGGCTGGCAGGGTGCTGTAAAGCGGTTTGGTGTTGCCACGCAAAGGCCAAAATCAACCGGAAAGAAAAGGCACGTCGGTACACTCTGTCAATGGCACCCCAATTATGTGTTATATACTGCACCACAGGCTGGTCAGACCGGTTATCACAGAAGAACCGAATTGAATAAGCGCGTATTAAAAATCGGTGAAAAACCAGAGGAAATAAATCCGTCATCAGGTTTCCCGAATTACGGTTTTGTAAAAAACAGTTATATACTTATCAAAGGTAGCGTTCCAGGTCCAGCAAAAAGGCTGGTGAAACTCAGGCTTGCATTGAGAATGGATGCGGGCAATGCAAAAGAATTGCAGATGGGTGACATTTGCCTTGATTCGAAATAAGGTGTAATATATGAAAGCATCAGTGTATTCTATTGAAGGAAAGGTTCTCAAACAAATAGACCTTCCAAAGTTTTTTGAATCATTCCCGCGGGATGATCTTGTTAAGCGTGCAGTGCTTTCCGATGAAAGCAAAACATACCAGCCAAAGGGTAATTACCGCTGGGCAGGTCTTGAAACCTCTGCAAAATACAGAGGAAGAAAGGAAATGTACGGTGCAATCAAGAACCAGGGTATTTCAAGATTGCCAAGAGAAGTCCAGCCAAAGGGCAGATTCGGAAGAGTTCGAAGAATCCCGAGCTCTGTCAAAGGTCACAGGGCCCACCCGCCAAAGCCATGGGCTACTATTGTCGAAAATATGAATGCAAAAGAGTATGCAAATGCAATGATGTCTGCTTTGGCAGCAACTGCCAACCGCAAGCTTGTTTCCGCAAGATCAAGTTTGGAAGTTAGTGCATCCCTTCCGATTGTTATTGAAGATGGTTTTGAAAACCTGGATAAAACACAGAAGGTTGCAAAAGTAATGGAAGCACTTAAGCTTGATACCTATGTTGCAAAAGCAAAAAAGACAGGTACAAAGGCCCCATTGATAATCTCCTCCGGGGGTTCTATCATTAAGGCGGCATCCAACCTTGCCGGTGTTGATGTAGTTTCTACAAATGATCTTACCGTGAAACTTCTTGCACCAGGAACCCATATGGGGCGGATTACCATTTACACCGAGAGTGCGTTGAAAAAACTCGAGGGCATGTTTGTGAATGGAAAAATCTCAAAACCATCAAAGGTCAAAGCCAATCCTGTTCAGAAAAGAAAAAAAGGTGCTCTTTCAAGAAAAACCAAAACCAAGAGAGCTGTTAAAAAAGGTGAATCCAAATGATTTTAATATCTCCGTTAAAAACAGAAAAGGCGATTGGAAAGATCGAGACTGAAAATTCAATTACCTTTGTGGTTTCTCCGGGTTCAACAAAACCTGAGATTGCTGCAGAAGTTGAAAAACTTTTCAATGTCAAGGTAGCCAAGATAACAACCAGCCGCACCATGAAAGGGACAAAACACGCGATTGTGACTCTTGATAAGAAATACAAGGCAGACGATATTGCCACAAAACTTAAGCTCGTAGCATAATAAGGTGCTCTTATGGGAAAACGATTAAAACAACAAAAACGAGGTTCCGGTTCACCCAGATACTTCTCTCCAAAAAGAGGTGTGGTGGATTTATCCTATAGAAATTATGATGATGTTGAACAAACTGGCGTTCTTACTGCCGAAGTTATTGATTTTGTCGATGATGTCGGAAGAACCCCCGTGCTTATGAAGGTCCATTATGATAATGGTGAAAAAGGTCTGTTAATTGCGCCTGAAGGAATTATTATAGGAAGTAAAATTGATGTGGGTGCACAGGGCAGGCTTATGATTGGTTCGGTGCTTCCCCTTTACCGGATTCCGGATGGTGCATTCGTTTACAATGTCGAGCGAAATGCCGGGGATGGCGGCAAATTTGTTCGTGCTTCAGGTTCCTTCGCAGTAGTTGTTTCAAAGGAAAACAAAATAGTTTATCTAAGATTGCCGTCTAAAAAAGTTATTAAACTTTCTAACGAATGTCGCGCACAGCTGGGTGTTATTTCGGGTGGTGGAAGGCTTGAAAAGCCAATGCTTAAAGCAGGTACGAATTTTCACAAGATGCGTGCCAGGCACAGGTTATGGCCCACAAATCGTGGTGTCCATCAGTCTGCATACAACCATCCGCACGGTGGTAAACAACACCATGCAGGTAAGCCGACTACGGTTGCCAGATCCAGTCCGCCTGGAAGCAAGGTTGGTCATATCGCAGCCAGAATGACTGGAAGAAAGAAGAGCAAAAAAGCCACTATAATGGCGGAACAAACGTGAGGTGCTTATGAATGAGAAATACTTGGAAAGGAGTTCAGGAAGAAGAGGTTGGTAAGATACCCATGGATGTGTTTATGAAGCTTATTACGTCAAGAGCGCGAAGGACTCTTGAAAGGCTTAATTCGCATCCGAAGCTAAAAGCATTTTATGAAAAATTGAGGAATGCACAAACTTCCAAGAAAAAGAAGCCATTGAAAACTCATGTGAGGGAAGCGATTATACTTCCGGAAATGGTTGGTATGGAATTTCTTGTTTATAACGGGAAAGAGTACAAAAAAATCGTGATTGATTATACCATGCTGGGTTTAAGGCTGGGTGATTTTTCACACACAACTACGCGGGTGCTTCATTCAGGACCGGGTGTCGGAGCTACACGTGGTAGTAAATTCGTGCCGTTGAAGTGATGCTATGAAATCATATTCCGTTGATTTTGATAAAGAGAAACATGCCTATGCAAGAGTTGAGGGTACTAACGTATCCTATAAGGATCTTGCCCAGGTTTGCGGAAGGATAGTTGGAAAAGATGCACAATGGGCAGTCATTTTCCTTGAAAGGGCTGCACTCGGTGAAATCCCAATTTTATATAAACGCCACAATAAGCGGTTGGGGCACAGGAAAGAGCTCGGAGGACAAAAAGGCCGTTATCCGAAAAAGGCAGCCGCTGCAGTATTAAAAGTATTGAAGAGTGCAGTGGCAAATGGTCTTGCAAGAAGTCTTGGAATGTCCTACAGAATTGTTCATGCAGCTGCAAATAAAAAACATACTTATCCAAGGTCTGCATCAAAAGGCAGGACTGCACGTTCAAATCTTGAACTTGCCAGAATTGAAATGGTACTTGCAGGCATGGATACCGTTCCAAATGGTGTTGAATTGAAAACACCTGGAAACCAGGCAAAGGAAATTTCAAAAAGTGGCGGGCAAAAATCGGCATCCGAAACCACAACCCAGTCCAAAAAAGAAACTTCCCAGAAAGAAACTTTAAAGGACAAAAAGGAAGAAAGGATATTCGATTCCGGGAAATCCGCTAAGATGGAGAAATCAAAAGAGGAAAAAAAGATTCATGATAACCGAGATAAAAAATCCGAGGTGAAGTCCTGATGCTTAACGAAGATAAATTTATTGAGGAACATTTTAACAGGTACAAAATAATGAAATTTCTGGAAAGAAAGCTCGACCGTGCGGGTTTGGCAAATATAGATATTCAGCGTACTCCGCTGGTTACCAGAATAACCCTCGAAGTCACTAATCCGGCGCGTATCATCGGAAAGAAAGGTAAGCTTATCAACGAACTTACTGAAGTAATCAAAAAAGAATTCAAGATAAACAATCCACAGATTAGCGTTATTGAAGTGCGCGATATGTATCTGGAGCCAAGGATGGTTGCAAAAAAGGCAGCCCGTTACATCGAGATGGGCAAAAAAGTCCGTGCCATATTGCATTTCATGCTTAGGGAAGTGATTCGCGCAGGTGCGCTTGGTGCTGAAATAGTTGCAGCAGGCAAAATCGGTGCAAAAGGAGCAAGAGCAAAAAAACTCAGGGTATCTGCAGGTTATATTCCAAAATCCGGTGAGCCGGCAAGACTCGTTCGTGAAGCACATATTTCTGCAAAAACACGTTCTGGAGTTATTGGTGTGTTTGTAAGAATCGTTCCACCCGGGACAATATTCCCTGACAAGCAGGCGGATGTGGTCATTTTGCCAAAAGTCATTGAAACTGCAAGTGAAATAACTGACAGAAACCGAAGCCAGGAAAACCGTGAAATTACAAAAGCAAGAGCTGCCACTCCAAAGGCAAAAGTTGGAAAAAGCAAAAAGGCAGGTTGATTTGAATGGCACTTAAAATGAATGATATCCAAAAACTTTCGCCAAAAGAGGCGGAAGTAAAATTGGTTGAATTGCAAAAGGCAATTCTTGAAGCAAGTGGTGAGGGAAAAACTGATGCCGTTAAGTCCATGCGCAAGGGAATTGCAAGATTAAAAACCTATTTAGCAGGAAAAAACCCTTCTAAAAAGGGTGGATCGGTAAAACCAGCTAAAAAAGTGGTTGCATCTGTCAAAGATGAAAAGCCGTGAATGGCGATCCGTCACTCATGTCTGCAAAAAAGCAGACCTGGTGCATAGGGAACAATGTTCCCTAATGTCGCAAATTTCATTGTACTTTTTATGGCACAATGAAAAGAAATAAAAAGAATGACTGTATTATATTTTAGAAGGTGATTTTAGAAATATGGCTGACATGTGCCCCAAGTGTGGTATGCTCAAGGATCTTTGTGTCTGTGAAATCCTTGACAAGCAACAGGTTCAAAAGATAAAAGTTTATGAAACGCGCAAGAAATTCAAGAAATACGTGACTGTTGTTGAAGGTATCGATAAAACCCAGTTAAATTCCACTGCAAAAACCCTTAAGAACAAACTTGCATGCGGTGGAACTGCAAAAGAAGGCGTGATTATCCTTCAAGGCGAGCATAAGGAAAAAGTCCCGCCAATCCTGAAATCTTTGGGATATCCGATTGAATCTATAGAAGTCAAGTAGGGTATTTATTTTCTTTTCTTATTTTTATTTTTCTTTGTCTGGTGTTATGGTATGAATTTACCAAGTATAAACTGGAAAGATTTTGCTTTAATGTATCCAATATGTTTTATCTGGATGTTTCCGGTTGCAATGCTGTCTATGGCTATTGCCCTTCCGAATCTTTTGTTTGGTTTTTTGCTTTTTATCGCTCCGCTCACGTTTTATTCATGGAGAAATAAATTGGCCATGAAGGAAATGGCGGTTCTTTCGTTTATCTTTGGTGCAGGCGTTGTTTTTCTTACTGCGATTTTTATATTGGTATTTGGTTTTTTATTTTCGTTTTTTTCCCCATTTTCAGAGCCGGACAGCACATTTTCGAATATTGGCTTATTTGGAGTGGCCACGGGTTCTTTAATTATCGGCATGACAAGCGTTATTGTCGGTTTACCCATCTGGCTTCTGGTGACTAAATTTATACATGAAAAAAAGAAAAAGTGAATTTCATGATAACCAGAAAAAATATTCTTTATTCGACTTTCATCGGATTGCCCGTAGAAATACCAAAATGCACCGATACTTATTTACAGGGGGTAAAGGGAAAAGTAGTCGATGAAACAAAAAATATGCTCATAATTGAAAAATCTGATGGAAAAGAAATCAAATTGCAAAAAGTGGCATGCATTTTTCGTTTTACTTTGGATGATAAAACTACTGTCGATGTGGACGGTTCGAAGATATGTTTCAGGCCCGAAGAAAGGCCGAAGAAGGTTTGAAATAATCGCCAGTTGTTATTTCATGCGGGTGTTACTTTTTTGTTAACCATGATAATCACTAGTAGATCTTATGTTAATCTCATGCCTAACTGACAAATACGGCAATGCGAAATAAGTAACATGCCCTCTAGGTATATTACAGCTTTATCAATATATTGCCCATCTGTCATTCATTTTATTTTACTCGCATGTGCTTCGGAATCTTGAACGAAAGCCTTGAACCGGATGGCCGTTGATCATATGAACCCGATCCACGATTTTCTCTTGGTCGTGATCCGCCATGGCTTTGGTGGCTTCTTTCATTTCGGTAATTACTTTTTATCTCAAGTTTTTCCTCTTCCATTTTTATTCCGCAGACCCGTTCTATTTCCCCAAGCATTCCCATTTCGTCATTGGCGACAATCGTGAATGCGCTTCCGCCCCTTCCAGCCCTTCCGGTTCTTCCGACCCTGTGGGTGTATGTCAGTGGATTATCCGGCAGGTTAAAATTTATTACATGGGTGATATTATCAATATCAAGACCCCTGGCAGCAAGGTCGGTTGCGACAACAATCTGCAATTTTGCTTCGCGCATTTTCCTTACGACCATTTCGCGTTTATTCTGGCTTAAGTTTCCATGAAGTGACATTGCCCGGTAATCCCTCTTGTGCAAATCATTGGACAGCCTTTCAGCAAGGAATTTGGTTCTGCAAAAGATTATCGCATGCTTTGGCTGGTGTTTCTTTAAATAACTGTATAATGCGCCAAATCTGTCTCTATGATTCACACCTATGAACTTATGGGTAATGTGGGTTATTGTTATTTCATCTGCCGAGACCTTTAACGTTTCGGGATTCTTCTGAAACTCTTTCGACA
>CAZLMI010000014.1:8273-11235 GCA_964560865.1 Microcaldota archaeon | reverse complement strand
ATACTGCGGAATTCTGTTGTTGTGCAAAGAACCTCAAAACCTCGGATAATGCGAAGGTTGCGGAAATCCCGTCTGCATCGTGATGGAAGCGCACCAGTACGAATCTGTTTTCAGTTTTGGCTTTTTGCAGTACTGCCGCAAGCTGTTCTATTTTTGGTTTAAGCATTTTGGTTAGCTCATTTTGCATCAGCATTTTTCCATTGCCTGCCGCTTCGCCAAGTGTTACTGCCATCTCATCACCGTTCTATCTCTATTGTTATGCTGCTTCCAAAATTCAGCCCGAGCTTTTTCCTGAGATTGACATCTGCGATTATTTCTATTATCTCCGTTCCGTGATGTGTGCGCAATGGCACTGCAACTGCGCATCTGATTCCATTAACCGAGCACGAGTACAAATAAAGTTCCCCAAACTTCCTTCCTTCGCTTACAAACCCCTTTGCAATTTTTGGTTCTGTCTGGAGTATCAATTGCTTTTTTCCCAACTCCCCCGGGGCTATCCTTACATTAAGCGTTCCTGCGAACGGAATAAATCCGAGTTGCTCATTTATCTGGTTCTGGTATTCTTTTTTCGATAAATAATACCTCCCCTCTCCAAGCCCCTGGACTATCTCTCCCTGGATTATTATCCTCCCCTCGTGAAATGCACCTTCAAGCTCTGCATATATCCTTGAGAGCTCTGCAATCCCCGGCTTCCGGATTGTTATCCCATTTCCGTCACGTTCGACAAATCCCTTTTTCTCAAGTTCAAGAAGTAATCTTGATGCATTCTGTTGCGACATTCCGGTTTCTTCCCCCAATTCCGTTGTTGTTATAATTACCTTTTTTTTATGCGCACTTTTTTTGAGAAGCGCGATTAATATTTCATTAAATCCCATCGGTAATCCTCTGGTGTAGAACATTTTAAAAATGAAACAAATATCATCTTCGTATGGCTGATGAGATTGATTTTGAAGGCATTAAACTTCAAATTCCAGATACAGTGTATAACCCATCTGAAGATTCTTTTCTTCTTGCCAAATATTCGCGTGCCCTCCATGGCAGAATACTTGATATCGGATGTGGCAGCGGCATTCAGGCACTTTTGAACGGGCGATGCAATCCTGAAAACCATGTTTTAGGTGTTGACCTCAATGAAGATGCGGTTGCTACTGCAAGGAAAAACGCAGTGTTGAACAATATCTCTAATGTGGAATTTCGGGTAAGCAACCTATTCTCCAATGTTTCCGGCCAGTTTGACGGGATTATTTTTAATCCGCCATACCTGCCAACCCCCGAAACCCAAAAAGTGCTCACCAAGCTGAATCTTGCGTTTGACGGCGGGATATCCGGCAGGTCTACGACCGACCAGTTTCTCGATTCCTTTGACAGCCATTTAAATTCCAATGGCACCGTCCTTTTGCTTCAGAGCACTCTTTCCAATCCTGACCGTACTGTGGAAATTTTATTTGAAAAAAATTATATTGCCGAAATAATCGATGAAGAAGGCTTCTTTTTTGAAAAACTCTATGTTTTAAAAGCTCAGAAGCATAAATAGTATTGAAATGATGACATGAACAACCACTGAGCTGCAAGGCTGTGATGAGGTCAACAGCGTCTGATCACTTCTTTTCCTGATTTTTTTATTTCCTTGGCTAAATATTTAAAAATACTAACTGCAATGTTTGAGCATGACCTCCCCAAGTGTTGTTGACGAAATAGCCGAGTTCGGAATTGCCCGTTCTGACGCCGTTGTGCTTGCAGATTGTTTTATCTCAGGAAAATCCTGTTCATGGGTGAATACTGATGATGTGAGCACGGATTCAGTGCGCAAGTTGCTCGATTATATGGAAAAGAACAATCATCGTTTTGCGCTTTCGATAAAAACCGTGCCCACGCGCGGCAAATATATCTGGGAAGTAAAATCGAGAATGTAATCCGGTTTGTTATGCCTTGATATTCATCATCTGCCAATTTTGATTGTTATTTTAAATTCTCCTGGTCTATTTTTTTCCATGATTGATTATCTTCAGGCATTCATTCTCGCAGTAATCCAGGGCATAACCGAATGGCTGCCGGTTTCAAGCTCAGGTCATCTGGCAATTGCACAAAACCTGCTTGGCGTGTCCCCGCCAGTCATGTTCGATATCATGCTTCATATTGGCACGCTTTTGGCAGTAATCATATACTTCAGAAACGATATCCTTCTGCTCATACGTGGCTTTCTGACATTCAATCTGCAAAACAAGGATTTCCAATATTGTATTTTGATGGTTGTGGCATCCATTCCGACCGCAATAATCGGATTTGCATTCCATGATTTTTTTGCTTCATCATTTTCCAATATGCCTCAAGTTGCGCTGGAGCTTGCAATAACTGGTGTTGCAATCTACTCCTGTCGTTTGATAACAACAAAAACACCAAAAATCATCTCAGTTCCGATTGCATTCTTTGTTGGCATTGCGCAGGGTATTTCGGTTGCGCCGGGCATTTCCAGAAGCGGTTTCACAATCTCTGCAGGAATGCTCGCAGGTTTAGATAAAGAATCTGCTGCCAGATTTTCATTTCTCATTTCAATTCCGGCGCTTATCGGAGCGGCATTATTCGAGTTTCGGGTTTTGGATTCTGGTTCATGGGATGCCATCGCAGGTCCATCGATATTCGGTGCGGTAATTGCAGCGGCTATCGGTTATCTTTCAATCGGGTTTTTGCTTGACGTAATCCGAAAAGGATATTTCAGTATCTTTGCGTATTATTGCTGGGCGCTTGCATTGATTATTCTTCTGATGACCTATTTATGATGCACGTTTTGCTGCCGCTATCCAAATAAGAAATAAAAAAATAATAAAAAAGGAATTATTCCTCTTTTTCCAAATCTGCGAGGTCTCCCAATGCAACCATGTCTTCTTCTGCCTGGGCGGCTGCCTGTGCAGTCCTCTTCGCAGCCATACGTGCACTTTTTGCGTCCTCATAGAGCGTTTTCAAT
>CAZLMI010000014.1:0-8263 GCA_964560865.1 Microcaldota archaeon | reverse complement strand
TTGCGTTCTTATGTCCTTTAACTGGGTTTCTATTGTTACGATTTCTTTTTCCCCTTCTTCTATATCCTGTTCGACATACTTCTTTTTTCTCCTGGCCCGCTCTACTTCTTCGTATTTCTTTAACTGGGTGTCAATTTCACGTACCATCTTAAGCCATTCACGCTCAAGCTTTGGTGTATAAGCCGCAGTCGCTATCTTGAATTCAATCGCTTTTTTCCTTTTTCTCAATGGATAAGTCTTGACATCCTTGGTCTGGTCCAAAAATGGTTTCAGAGCTTCCCGTTCGTATTTTTTATACCTGATACGGCGATTAAGCTGTTTGATCCTTTCGATCAGCTCGTTTTTCTTTGTTTCGAGCCCTTCAATCTGTTTTCCAACCTCATCAGTACTTTCCATTATATCAACCACTGAATAAGAATAAGCATCTAGCTTTCTTTTATAGAAATAAAGGATTTAAAAATGTTCTTGCTGACTATCTCTGCCAGGGTATTTCTATGTCTATTGGGCAAACTAATGATAATCCTGTTTTTACATTTGGGATTTGGGCTGTTTTAGGTGTTGTTATCGGTCTTGGTATTTATTTTATTTTCTTGTCTGCGCCAGCTCCGCCGGTTGTTCCGGGTTCGAATATTAACCTTACCCCGGTCGTGCCAACCACCCCGGTTTCCACCGTAATTCCGGTTACCGCATACCTGCTGACACAGGCGAACTGCCTTGGTTGCAATGCTTCAGAATATCTCCTGGATTCACTTATAAGTGCGGAGTCACAGTTTAACTTTAACATAACAAAGAAGGTTCTTACGGGCAATTCATCAGAAGCGCAAAGTCTTATTTCAAAATACAAGATTACGAAATTACCTGTTATGCTGGTTTCTCCTTCAGCTGCCAACAGCTCTGAATTCGAAAGCGCATGGACTGGCAGGCTGGGTACAAAAGAAACTGATGGAATGTATGTATACCGAAATGTCTATCCGCCCTATTATGACTCTTCTCTTGGAAAATCAGTTGGTTATGTGGACGCATATCACATTGTCCCGACAAGCTGCACCAACTGCTCCAATACCACTGAATTTACAAAATTCCTCGTATCCGATCAGGTTATGATGGTGCTTAATTCCGAGACGATGCTTTCACAGAATTCATCAAAAGCGCAGGAGTTTATACTAAAATACAATATCACAAAACTACCAACCCTTCTTTTGAATCCCGATGCGACTTATTACCCAATCATAAATGCAAGCTGGAACACTTCGGGTACTTTTGAAAAAGACGGCTGGTTGGTTTACAGGAATATTCTCCCGCCTTATCTGGATTTGGCTACCAACAAAACCTTCGGCCTGATTAATGTGGTTGAGCTGGTTGACGGATCATGTACTAGTTGTTATAATGTAACTAGTTACAGAAAAACTTTGGGCACTAATTTCTATCTTCAGTTTGCAAATGTCACTAGCTATGACATAAACAGCACAACTGGCAAATCTCTGGTTGCCAAATACAATATTACTTCCGTGCCTACATTCCTGTTTTCTGAAGAGACCAAATACTATGCAAATTTGGGAAGTCTTTGGACGCAATCCGGAAATACGATTGAATCTGATGGATGGTTTGTATTCAGGACACTGGATAATCTTGGCTCGACCTACAAGAATCTGACTACCGGGAATATCACTGTTGGCACCAGCTAGATTCTTTCTTTCTCTTTTTGGTTTTTTTTAATTATTTTCAGTCGTTGGTCATATCCATTTTCTATTTTTCCATATATTCTACAATTCCGGTATTTTCAACGTTTCTTCCCAGTGCAATTTTCTAACACTTGGAAGGAATGATCTATAACTCTCAAAAACAGGATCGTTAAATCTCAGCCTCAATCAGCAAATCATTCCCTATTTTTTTTATTTTCATTTTCTTCAGGTTCAGGGCTTCGCTCATTTTTTCTATTCCTCTTCCACCCACTGGTCCTTTTGCTTCCTTTCCGCCGATTATCTTTGGTGCAATGAAAAAATACAATTTATCCACAATCCTGGCTTCGAGTGCAGAGGCATTCAGTTCGCTGCCGCCTTCCAGCAAAACGGACTGCACTCCTGTTTTTGCAAGTTCGTGCATCAATGCATTCAAATCGACCTTTTCCTTGCCGCAAACAATTACTCTTGCGCCAAGTTTCTGAAATTTATTTATCTTTATTTTGTTTGCCCTTTCAGTTGCTGCAATAACTACTCTTGATGGTTCTGCCATGAACTTTGCATTAAAAGGTACGCGCAATTCAGAATCAACAATCACCTTCATCGGATCATGCCCCTCGGGAATCCTGCACGTCAAACTCGGGTTATCCTTCAGAATCGTGCCTGCACCAACCATTACCGCATCAAAATCATTGCGCATCTGTTGTACTGCTTCTCGTGATTCTTCGCCGGAAATCCATTTTGATTCTCCTGTTCTTGCTGCAATCTTTCCATCCAAGCTCATTGCCATTTTCATTGCAACATACGGCATTCCTGTTTTTGCGTGTTTGATGTATGCCATGTTCAGTTCTTTTGCTTCTTCTTCGAGCAAACCAACCTCTACTTCAATTCCGGCGTTTTTCAATTTTTCAATTCCTCGTCCGTTTACCTTCGGATTCGGGTCTTTCATTGCAATAATCACGTTTCTTATTCCCGAATCGATTATTGCATCAGCACATGCGCCTGTTTTCTTGCCATCCCACACATGCGAGCATGGCTCAAGTGTAAGATAGATGGTTGCATCGTGCAGGTCTTCAGTTTTCTGTCTGGCGTTTTGAAGCGCTTCCACTTCCGCATGCGGTTCGCCTGCTTTCTTGTGATATCCCGCACCAATAATCCGGTCATTAATTACAATAACGCAACCCACTTTTGGATTCGGGCTGGTTCTGCCTTTTGCAGCAAGAACTATTGCATTTTTCATATACTCCTTATTTTCCATATATCATTCTACTCCAGAATATGCCCCAGTCTTTCTTTTTTGGTTTTCAGATATTTTTCATTATACCTATTCGATTTGATTTCAAGCGGGATTCTTTCCGCAACTTCTATTCCATATTCTTTCATTGCATTTACTTTCTTTGGATTGTTGGTGATTAGTTTAATCGTCTTCAGCCCGAGTATTTTCAATATCTCTGCCGCGGATTCATAATCCCGTAAGTCTTCTGCAAATCCCAATTCCAGATTGGCATCAACGGTATCCATTCCACCATCCTGCAGTTCATATGCGCGTATCTTATTGGATAATCCTATTCCTCTTCCTTCCTGATCGAGGTATATCAATACCCCGTTTTTTTCCTTTCCTATAAGCTCGAGTGCCTGTTCGAGCTGTGCCCTGCAGTCGCATCGCATTGAACTGAAAATATCCCCTGTTACGCATTTTGAATGTACTCGTACCATTGTGGTTCCGTCACATTTTCCATTTACCAGTGCCAGATGCTCTCCACCCTGTCCGTCTTTGAATGCATATAATCTGAATATCCCATACTTTGTGGGGAAATTCACATCTGCAATACGTTCAACTCCCATTTTCTCATCCTTTGGTTTTTTCATTTCTTGCCGGTTTACTGTTTACTTTCTTAAATCCTTTGCGAGCATCACTGCAGCTTCCACAGCACGTTTTGCATATTCCTCTGCCCGTTTTTCTGCATGTTCCCATGTTGCATCTGGTCCGATTATCCCGAGTGTCACCGGTTTTTTGAATTCCAATGAAATGTCCTGCAGCTTATTCGCCACGCTGTATACTATCACTTCATCATGCGCAGTTTCCCCCTTTACTACCGCTCCGATGGTTATTACCCCGTTATTTTCCTTATCCCAGAGGAGTTTTTTTACTGCAAGCGGGATTTCAAAAACTCCTGCGACATGAATTATTCTTCCGCATACGGCGTTTTTCTCTGCAAGTGTTTCTATTGCCTGTTTTTCCATTCTTTCGGTAAGCTCTTTGTTGAATTCCGAGACAACCAATGCGAACTTCAGTTTATTTTTCCCAAGGCTGACCGTACCCTCATCATCTTTTCCCTGTCTTACGCCCATTCCCGCATGCTTTACCAATTCCTTTTGGTTTATAACAAGCAAAACTGCATTGTGGGCATGTTTTCTGGTTCTGTTGTTGCATATCTCATAGAATTCGCTTTCGCTCCATGCTTCGTTTTCATGGACAAATACCTCGATTATATGCTTATTTGTGAGCAGTTTTGCATTTTGTATCCCGAGCGATGCTTCATGAGCACATACCTGATCTACCGGGGCTCCACCAACCATTCCTGCTGCCAGAACCGATTCACAGCCAGCCTCAAGCAGTTTTTTGCATTCAACCGGCAAATCCTTCACTCCTGGAACTGTTCTTCTTTCTATTTCAACATCCGGATAGTTATTTTTTATTTCATCAATTGCCATCTCGCCCATGTTTACTCTTGAAAACATCGTGTCAACTATCCCTATTTTTACCATATCTCCTTTCCCTCCAGAAATGCAAATCCGTTTTTATCCGCGTATTTTTTTGCTTCATCCATGCTCAATGCCTTTCCTTTGCCGAGCATTTCACACAGAACCATTACGCCAGGCATATCCGCATGTTCGGCAATTTTTAATGCCAGTTCAGTATGGCCCTTCCTGTTTTCAATTCCCCTTCCGATTAGCAGGAACACGTGCCCCGGGGCATAGAATTCGCCAACAAATTTTTCGTGTGCACCGTCTTCATCACATATATCTGAAATCCGTTTTATTGTCAGTGCCCTGTCATTATCGGTTATCCCGGTATATACGTTTTTGTGGTTTACTGCTATTGAAAAAGACGGTTCATCTCCATATGCGGTTTTTTTGCAAGCCATCTTATTTATCTCAAATTTTGACTCCCTAAGTATCTCAGTATAAAATTTCAGCATGAGCCGGTCTGCAATTTTTTTATCCAGCGCAACGCAAATCAATCCGCCAGCATTTTTCCTGAGCGTTTCTATTTTCTCCGAAGTCACGAAACTTCCATGAAATATCAGGTCGGCTTCCCCTTCCCTTTCATCTCCGTCATAGACGATTATTATATTCCCTTTCCTGACTTCTGAAATTGCATTTTTCATATCCATATCTCCTGTTTTGCTGTTTACCAATAAATAGGTATCTACCATAAAACTGGTAATAATGCCTGTTTTTTCCAAACAATATCCTTCCAATTCTCAACACATTTTTATTTTTTTATTCTAAAATAATCGAACCACTATAATCTACATGCAATAACTTTAATTTTTTTAAATCCGAAAATCTGGTTTTTTTGTTTGCTGAGGCTAATTTTAGCCTTTTTTGAACCTTTTTTTGATAAAATGGGGGATAGCTTTTTAAGCTTATAGTGAAAATAATTTTTCAAGATGTAACATGACAGGACTTGAACACGTACACATGACTGTAAACGCGAAGATCAACCCGTCTTTCAAGGCGTTGCCAAGGGAAGATGCCAAGCGTTTTGTGGATAAGTTACTCAAAGAAATCAACATGAAACCTTTAGGGCCACTGAACTGGTCTGATGCCGAGGATCTTGATTTTCCCGGCCAGAGTTTTGTACAAATGATTACAACCAGCCACTGCTCACTGCATTTATTTACTCATGCTGATGGTACAAACGAGATATACTTTGATTTGTATTCCTGCAGGAATTTCGAACACAAGAAGGTCATTAAACTACTTGATGAAAAATTCGGACTCCAGGAATGGCACGGTATTCTTTATACCCGGGCACTTGGTGCCAAACCATCCTTAAAAATGGTTGGCAGCCACGAAAAACAAGCCATGATTGCACGATCTATAAATTAGTTTTTTGATTTTTATTTCTGTTTCTTTTATTATTCTATAATTTGGTTAGTTGTACTTATTTGATCAGTTGTACTTTTAGTACGATTCAGGTATATTTAAATTTCTTAGGCTCCATATATTAATTCTAATTTTCGGTGATCTAATGCAAAAAACTGTAAAAAAACCAGCATATATGGGGCAACATACTGCAGCTTCAATTCTTTATGAGTCTGGAAAATGGCGTCAGGTACCGCTTCTTGAACATAACCAAGGCAGGCTTCCACCAAATATTATTGTTGTTGGAGACCGAAGGCGCGCTACAAGTGAACAAACAAGAACTACGGCTGCACAGTATCTTGAACAAGTGGTTGATCTAGTTCAATATGGCAAGCAACTATGTGGTGATGGGGGGCGAGTGAACCTCCTGGCAGGTATTTATAGGCATAAAAATATGCGGATTCCAGTCACTATTGTCGAAACCCAAATGGGTATGAGCGCACAGCATATCAATCTTCTTGAAATCATGTGCCTTGCCAGTCCTGACGGTTATACTGTTCCGGTGGATGAGCGTACTTCTGTTGCGTATCCTAAAGAAGGCCTTACTGTTATTCGCGTGGGAAGCTGCGGCGGAATAAATAGTGATTATGGTGATAAAGCAGTGCCGCCGGTCATCAAAATAGGCGATCTTGTGATTGCAGAATCAAGCTTTGGCCATTCCGGAAATATCTATCAGGCTCTGGGTGGTCTTGACTATCTGAGTGATGCTGCAAAATTACGTATTGCCAGGCGTGTTAAAGAGCTTGGTCTTTCATTTATCGATAATTTTTTGGCAGTTTATAGTTCTCTAAATGTTGTCGGGGCACTTTCTTCTGCAGCCTGGGCTCTTGTAAAAGATGGGCAGATGGATTTCCAAACCGGTATCCTTGTCGGGGGCAACGTTTCAAAAGACAGTCTTTCTTGCGAGGAAGATTGTGATGGTGCCGGCCTTGCAGAGTTTTTGGAATTACGCAGGACCAGAAATGTCATGAGTACTGAGATGGAACATCTTGGAATCGGTTTCCTTGCTGCATTATTTTCAGAATCAGGCATTCCCGTTCAGCATGGCCTCATTTCAGGGGTTGTTGGTGCATTGCCCGAGCATTCATTCTATTCTAATCCTGAAGAAAAACTCATGGCTGAAGCTGCCGAGGCAAATGCCATGAAAGTAGGATTGCTTGCATTGCGGAATTTGTCCATGCGAAGGTAATTGATAAATTGGCAACTAAATTTTCATGTTAAATCCAGCCAGGCTTTCTTCAGTCTCTTTTTTCATTTTTTGAAGAATTGTCATTGTTTTTTCATCCTTCTCATGTTTCAGTGCATCATTCACATACCCAAGGAATTCGTGATAATGTTTTATCGGGTTCTTGCATCGTGTTCCCCAGTCAAAAACAGCACATTTCATCTCCTTCCCGAGCTTCTGGCCATAGCGTTCCATGATTCGTTTTCTTGTTTCCTCAGGCATAACACAGTCATCATAAAGGAACCTAAGGTCGGTCCCATCCGGCATGAGGTGAAACAGTTCTTCGCACACTATCAGGTGTGCTTTTGCATCCGGGAAATTAATCATCATCCTCTTTTCTATATCCTTCATTTTCTGCGCTCCATTTACCGAACATGCAAGCGAACATATTACCAGGTTTTCAAGCTTCATTTTTTTTGTCTGTAATGTTTCAAAGATATGGTAAATCCCCTTTTCCAGTGTTGCTCCGGTGGCAATCGTATCCCCGATTATTATTGTTGCATTGTCCGGAAGTGATTCGAAATTTTCATAGGTTGCCACGGCTGTGAATTCACCATCGCTTCCCTCTACGCGCTGCCTTTTTATCCCCAAAAAGCATTGCGGTATTGCCTCGTTGAATTTTTTCTTGAAGCCGTGGTTAAGCTGGTAATACAGTCCTCCTGCAAGAAATACCACCTCAGTTATATTCTGCAGCTTTTCACCCTTTAGCACCAACTCTGCAATCACCTGCATAAGCTCTTCTGCTACTTTTTCCATGTTTTTTTGCAGTTCATTCCCTGCCATATTTGGGCGGTATAAGATATTTTCCACCGAATCCGAGCACATCACGTATGTATTTTTTGGAAAATCATTTCTATGCACGGCATATAATCTCAATCTTTCATTTTCCATCAGTTTGTCCATATCTGCGACACCTATAAATCAATTTCCTTTCCTGTTGCATCCCTTTTCTTCTTTCCGAAACTTTGAAGGCACAGGACGCGTGTTGCCTCGAACACAGGGCCTTCTTTACATATGCACAATCCGTCCAAATCGCACGAACCACATACCCCAATACCGCATTTCATATACCTTTCAAGCGAGAGCTGGCATGGTATTTTTTTCTGGACGCACAATTCGCCTACTGCCCGCATCATCCTTTCAGGCCCGCATGAATATACTGCGTCAAATTTCATTTTCTTTTCATCAATAAGGAATCTCATTT
>CAZLMI010000013.1:5920-11295 GCA_964560865.1 Microcaldota archaeon | reverse complement strand
ATCTGATAAACACCTCTTTCAGTCTTCTTTCTGTATCTTCACCTGAAGAAAACAACAGTTTTATTGGTTTGATATTCTTTACTGGAATCATAGGTATGGTAAAATAAAAGACCGTACCTTTACCTGGATGGCTTTTGAACCAGATATCCCCGCCTTGCGACTGAACGATACCACGGCAGATTGCAAGCCCAAGACCGGTTCCGCCAACCTTTCTTGAGAATGTCTTATCCACCTGGAAAAACGGCTCAAATATCTTGTTTTGCTCGGTAAGCGGAATTCCAGCCCCGTTGTCCCGCACCCATAAAAGAATTTTGTCTTTGGTATCGGCAAGCTGTGCCCCAACTTCGATTTCTCCGTTTTCATTTGAAAATTTGATTGCATTGCTAATCAGATTTCTCAGAACCTGGGACACCCGGTCAGGGTCGGCTTCGATTTCTTTTGGAAGATTCTCGTTAAAATTTAGTTTAAAGGAAATTTTCTTTTCCGGCATATACCCCTTCATATACGTGACAACTTCGTTTAAAAGCTCCAGAGGACTGAACTGTTTGAATGAAAATTGTATCCGCGCTGCTTCTATTCTTGACACTTCCAAAAAATCAACAATGATTTTGTCGAGGCGATCGGCATTCCTGATGATTATTTCAGTCGCTTCTTTTTGTTTGGGTTTAAGCTCTCCGAAATAGCCCTCATTTAGCATCTGCAGCTGGGCTTTCATCGGAGTCATGGGACTACGAAGCTCGTGAGAGGTGATTGAAAGAAACTGGGTTTTTGCCCGGTCCACCTGCTTTTTTTCATCGTCCAATTTTCCAAGTGCGATAATCGCGTCATCCATAACACTGCCAAGTTCCTGAAATTCGTCATTGCTTTTAAGGTTAGTACGGAACATGAAATTGCCTTTTCCAAGTTCGATTGCGGCTTTTTTAAGTTGTTCAAGCGGCCGGAGAAATCTGCGATTAATAAACCAAAAAATTGCGGAAAGTAACAAGCAAATCAGAAAAAGGGATAGATATATTTGATAATTGCCAGCCTCCAGATGCTGATTTTGTTCTGTTATATCCAGATGCACAACAACCATGCCAACAGACTGGCCACTGGCGTCATAGACCGGAAATGACCCACACCTGTAGGTATTGTTTTCATATCGTATTATTTTGGAAACAAGAACGGTTTTGTCTTCGGCATCCGGATCAATACACGCCTTTGGATAACTTCCTGATAAAAAGTAGCTGTCTGGAAATGTCGAGCTAAAAGAGACATAATCATCAAAATCATTCCATCTGTCCCGGACATTTGCCGTTTTAATATAATTACTCCAAAAAATTGGTTCTATGTAATCCTTATTAACAAAAAAGGTGGCTTCTCCGGATTCCTTCGAAACGACTTCACGCAGTAAATTATCGGTATCCTTGCCAAATTCGATATATGCTATTGTGTTATTGTCTTTTTTGAGTGGAACCACCACCCTTAGGGTAAACCCCATATTGGTTCCCATTTCAAGCCCCATGCCGGTTCCGCCGGTACTGCGTGCAATTTTGAAGGTATTTCTGGTAATATTATCCCCGAAATCTTCAGGAAGATGGACCCGAAGAAAAATCTTCCCGTTTGAATCAATAAAATAAAAATGACTTATATTGGTTTGTCTGGCCAGCACCTGATAATATGGCAACACGGCCCGGTAAAGCCCGGTACGGTTCCCAGACAGATATAGTTCAGCAAAATCCGGGTTTTGATTTATCCCTTCAAGGCCAACAACCAGGGCATTGCCATCGGAGTTTATGCTATTCCGGAATGCAGTTTGAAATGCAATAAGTTTTGCTTCAGTATGATAATTTATGATTTCCTGGATAATAACTTGTTCCATTACATAAAAAGATGCCAAAATTAAAAACAGGGAAGCCAGAAAAAGCATGATGATTTTCGTGCTCAGTGAGAAACTGGAATTCCATTTCATGAATTACCCCTTATAATTCAAAACCTTTTCAACCGACATACTGCATTCGTCCAGGACCTGCTTGTGCTCTTTGATATCAAGCGCATATATTACTACCTTTGTTTTTGTCTGCTCAGCTTTGGTAATTAAATAGGATAAAAATTTTATTACAGTATCCGCTTTTTGATAGACCATAAGCGTGCTGATGGAATCAAGAATAAAAAATTTGAAATTATGACTTATCATTTTATCTACAAGAATCGAAATATCAGTCAATGCCGCAGGAGATTTGACAAAGTATACCCCCGTATTTTGCATTGGGCCTTCGCTAATTGTCCTGGTTATTGCATCTATAAAGATTATCTTTGAAAGATCGACATCCTTTTTCGAGAATGATTCCTTAAGTGATTCACTGGTTTTGTTAAGCGTGATATAGCAAACCGACCCTTCTTTTGCAACGGTCTTTGCAGTACTGTTTACGAGTTCCCGGTAATCCTGACCACTTACAATGATCAAAAGGGAATTGTTTTCTGAAATTTCTTTATCGATTTTCATCTTATCCAACCAGTTTTTTCACCCTTGCAAGAAGGTCTTTTATGTCAAATGGCTTTTGTATAAAATCCACAATATTTTTTTGACCCAGCATCTGTTCTGTTTCTGCTTCAGAAACACGAACCACACTCAAATATGCAATTTTAATTCCGGATATCTTTTTCACTACTTCACGCACAGGCGTACCCGGCATCATGATGTCCATAAGTATAAGTGAGGGTTTTGATTTTAGTTTTTTGAGCTTGGAAAGGCAATCGTCACCATCTTCTGCAGTAACTACTTCATACCCTTTGGTTTCAAGAACAGTTCTTACAGTATTACGTATGTCCGCTTCATCATCCACTACCATAATAAGCTTCTTCATAAGTTTCACCTTGATTTAAGGACTCGATTAATTTCTGTGATTAAGCTTTGTGATGAGAATGGCTTTTGCACAAAACCATCTATTTGATCAGTATTGGCTTCTGCCTTTGGGATAATTGAAATGAAAATCATGGGTATGTTCCCATTGTTTTTTGCCCGAATTATTTGAAGTAAATCATAACCAGAAAATGTCGGCATTTTTATGTCAATAAGAATAAGTGAAACCTTTTCAATAGCCAAAATGTCAAGTGCCTGTGCCCCGTTTGTTGCAGTTATTACCTCATAACCTGCCTTGCTTAAAGTTGCTTTGATAGCTGTCAAATCTTCAAAAGAATCATCAACTGCTAAAATTTTTTTTACCATGTTAATTACCCCGACTATTTATCCACTAGCACTGCCAAGGAATAAAAATCTGCTGATATGCAAAAAAAGATGACGATATTTGCTACACAATGTGTTGTGCATTTATAAATCATATAATTGATATCAGAACATGAAGGCACAGGCAAGTCTGGAGCAGCTGATAGTAACAGGCATTGCTCTTACCATGATTGCGTTCATATTCTATTTTTCAATCAATTATGCCAACGATAATGCTCGTGTTTCACAAGCCAGGCATGCAGTGGATAAAATAGCCAAATCAGCAGATTACGTATATTTTCTTGGAAATGGTGCAAAGGATGACGTTGATATTTATGTTCCGGACGGAGCACGATTCATCAATGTGACTGGCAACAGAGTACATATTCGTGTTTCACTATCGAGCGGGGACAGTGATGTTTTTGCCAACACCAAAGCATCTTTGACAGGTTCCGTCCCGCTTTCATCTGGAAGAAAAACAATAACCCTTACGGCACTTCCAAGCGGAAAAGTCCGGGTCGGGGAGGATACGCTTACCTGCTCCCCTTCTTCAATTACCAAAAGCTTCCAGCAGGGAGAAGCAGGAAACGATTCGATTACAGTTACAAACGTATGGGAGGATACGGTATACAATCTTTCTGCTTCCTTATCAGGAAATATTGGTGATATGACCTCGTTGGCACAACCCGACAGCACGATTGCCCCCGGAGCAACAGGCACCGCAGACCTGTCTTTTTCAGTTCCTTCTGTAAAGCCAGTTGGAAGCTATTCAGGCACAGTAAATGTAAATGGAACAAACAGCAGCGAATGCAGTACAACCATAACCATTTTTGTCACCCGTGCGGGTGGAGCGGATACAGAAGGGCCGATTGTCACCCTGATTAACCATTACCCGGGTTCTTTCACAGTAAATACTTCAATTAACATAACGGCAACCGGAGACGAATCCACTACAGGAAATGGCACCATCTCCATGTGCCAAATTGAATTGGATAATTCAGGCATATGGGACAGTATGGCTCCTGTTGATGGCAGTTACGACCAGACTATTGAAAATGTGGTATATATTCTGGGAACCATCGGCCTGGGCAGCCATACCGTAAATGTCCGATGCATCGATTCAGAATATAATGTTGGCCCGACTTCTTCATATAATTTGACGGCGCTTCCAGGGGGTACAGATATAACCGGGCCGGTTGTAACTGCATTATCATATTATCCATCTGCACCCAATGCCACTTCACCCATAACTATAAATGCGACTGCCAGCGATAATTCCACCGGAGGAAGCAACATCTCTCTATGTCAGGTAAAAGTCGATAGTGGAATATGGAATGCCATGACCGCGGTTGATGGAAGTTATAATTCACAAACTGAAAATGTTACTTATGCCGCAGGCGCTTTACCTGCAGGTTCCCATACCATTACAGTAAGATGCAACGATTCCCTTGGCAATATGGGCGCAGAAAGTTCAATTGACATAAATGTTACTGCGATTAACGATACGTTTGGCCCGGTGGTTTCAGGAATATACCATTTCCCCAGTCCGGCGTATGTGCCCAATCCCGTAACCATAAATGCAACCGGAAGTGACGCAACAACTGGCAACAACAATCTTTCCATGTGCCAGTTACAGCTTGATGCCAACCCAACCTGGAATGACATGCTTCCAAGTGATGGCAATTACAACAACATAACCGAAAACATTACTTACCCGCTTGGCACTCTGGGTGCAGGTTCACACACAGCATATATCCGATGCAATGACTCGCTTGGCAATATGGGCGATACGTATAATTATACCTTTATGGTATTCCAACCGGGCAAGCCAATAATTTTCCTTACTTTAGCAACAACTCCGGCCACCAATGAACAGTACTGGATAACCTGGTTGTCTGCACAAAATTCCGAAATCGGCCTCAACTGGTCCTATGATATAATGCCAATAGCGAATATTACCAGTGGAACGACACTGCTCGCTTCTTACAACATAGTAGTAATGGCAAATTATCCAGCTGGCAATGCTGCGCTAAACACTTTAGTGAATACAAATAGGAATACAGGTCATTATTTTGTTTGTCTTGGCCAATGTATGTATTATGCAATAGGGGAATTAGGTGTAGGTACTGGAAATGGAAAGAGTGTAGATCTCGGTGGTCGCCGTATCATT
>CAZLMI010000013.1:2398-5910 GCA_964560865.1 Microcaldota archaeon | reverse complement strand
GGCACTGGAAGCGGTTCTTCGCAAAACAGCCCTGCTCTAGAAGTACGGATTTCCGATTATATTACTACTGGGTATACTGTCGATACCGATTATACAATATATAGCAGCAGCAGTACGATTTATTGGCACAACTCTTTTGGAACGGCAACACCAGTTCTCTCGCTTGACAATAATGATGCCAGGATTGTCGCGGGCAACCATACCAAATTTATAACGTATGGCCCCGCCCGCCCGGACCTTTTCCTTGTAAACGGCAACACCTTCGGAATTCGCGTCATTGACTGGGCACTTAATAATTCGGCTGCGGGAGGTTGAAGAACAAAATGAAGGCACAAATTTCAATTGAATTTCTCGTGATGATTGCTTTCACCCTCCTTCTTTTTGCAATAGTGCTCTTTATTTACTTCACCCAGATTTCGGAAACAAATGCAAGCTCGGATTATCTGAAAGCACACAGAATCTGCCTCCATACCTCTTCCATAATAAGCTCATTTAGTGCCATGCGCGGTAATTCGACATATTCTTTTGAGCTTCCGGAATCGATTAATTTCAAAAATTATACAATAACCATAATTTCCAATTTAAGCCATGTGCAGATTGCATATGACAATAAGCTTGTCGGATGCCAGATGCTCACGAAAGGAATTACAAACAGAACAGGAAGCACTCTGTTTACCATGCAGAAAAATGCCACGATGGAGGGATATGATGGACAAATCACCATCGACTAAAAAGGGCCAGATGAGTTCAGTCGATTTTCTTTTTGCTTCAATAATTTTTGTATTTATTCTGGCATTCTTCACGGGTTTCTGGTATGTAACCACAGGAGACCTGGACAACACCATCAAAAGGAACCGGCTCGAAGCAACTGCAGTTGTTGCATCAGACCTGCTGATAAAAAGCCCAGGCGTGCCGTCAAACTGGACAGAAAATCCTTCTACGATACTGGCGATTGGACTGGTTTCACAACATAATGTTTTTGACAAAATAAAACTTGAAAATTTCACTTCGCTTGACTATAATTCTTCGAGTGAGTTACTTGGACTCTCCCAGTCACAGGGATTTTATTTCTACATTGAAGACCTTGACGGAAATCGAAAGTACCAGACTGGAAATTCCTCTGCAAACGGGCAGGTTGTTTTCATTACCAGGTATGGCATTCTTAATGGCCAAAAAGTAAAAATGAGGTTAATGATATATGAGTAAGGGATTTGCACTTTCTATTGACGCGCTTCTTGCAATAGTGATAGCGGCAATATTGATATTCACAATTGCTTTTTTATCTGGAAATGCAAAAGAAAGCCAATACCAGAATCTGATAATGAAAAAACAGATAAACGATGTTTTGATAGTCATGGATAAAACCGGGGAATTTGCTTCAATGAATTCGACCCTGATAAACGCCTCGATTACAGAATTATTTCCTTCATCTTATTCGTGGAGGCTTAAAATGAGTTATTACAACTATTCGAATGGATTTGAGCTTGAAGATGGTTTTATAATCGGCAATAACCAATCCGCCAGTGACGAAACAATTGAATCGCACAGGGAATTTATTACGTTTTCAAATTCATCAGTGATATATTATGGAACGGCTGAACTTGTGGTGTGGTTAAGATGAAGGGAGTATTGATAACTTTTTGCGTATTACTGCTTGCAGTAGCCATGCTTTATATGACAGCGACAATTGCAATGTATTCCAGCCAGATAAAGGGAACCCCGACAGAGATGTCTGCCTTTGAAAGAATGAATATGGAATACGATACCGTTTCGTATGGAATAAACCGGATTCTGGCAAATGAAAAAGTAAACATCACCATACATGGCAGGAATATTACATTTGAAAGCAACCTAACAAATTCCAATAGGTATAATATAGATATTGGACGATTCAGGCAGTTTGTAACCGGATTTTCTTCAACAAATTTATCGGTCAACTTAACAGGCATGGAACAACCGGCAGTATTTCTAAAACCACATAATACAGTAATTGAATATTCCACGGGCAAGATTAATTTTGAACCAGAAAACAACAGCTTAAGTTCTGGCAAAATCGAAGGATATAGCCTTTTGTTCAAAATCAACCAGCAAACACCCGCATTTAACTGGACCAATAAAACAGAGGTTCTTCCATCCGACCCGAATTCCCTGTACATTCATGTTGGATTACAGGGTACCAACGGGACTGTATATTATACCGGATATCTGAACCGGGACTCATATAATAAATTGAGCATGGTTAATGCGACAAATCATACCATCGTGGTGGTAACGATTTACCCGACAGCCAATCTCACGATTAACTACAACCTTGACATGTATTTAAAAAGTATAATGAGATTGAATAGCAGTGCTTCAGCTGAAATGAGTGAGAACTCGATTAATACCAGCACAATTTACGGAAAAAAACTTGGAAAGGTGGTTGTTTTTGAAAATTAAGGACGTTATGCGTACCGAATTCATATCCTTCCGGGCTGATGATACCTTAGAGCACATTCTGAAAATATTTGCAAAAAACAATATCATTTCGGCGCCGGTTTTTGATGGTAAAGAATTTATCGGAACAGTAAGTGATATAGGAATAGCAAAATATTTCAGCCCGAAAAGATTTCTGCTGATGTGGAAAAAGAAAAACCAGGTGACCGCAGAGGAGATTAAAAAAGTACTTGCGTCCACACTTGCAAAAAAATCGAGCGTCACGTTAAAACCAGATGACGAATTACAGCCTTCATTAAACAAGATAACATCCAGGCCATATTGCATCCCGGTTTTTGAAAAGAAAACGCTTGTCGGAATCGTAAGCAGTGAAGACCTTACGAGATTTTTTTTAAAAGAGCTTGTTAAAGACCAGTACCAGGAAGCACGGGCAGAAGTGAATGACGAATTTGGCGAAAAACTGGATACTGTATTGGATTCCATGCTTTCAATTATAGACAATAATGAAAAACCAATGACATCGGTGCAACTGGCAAAACAACTCGGAGTATCTGTCAAGGCAATTGAAAAAATGGGGGAATGCCTTCATAACCACCACCTGGTGGACATGCAGTATTCTTTTTTTGGAGGTACAAAATTCAGGAGGTTAAAACATGGCCAGCGCGGATGAATTTGATGAATACATTGTTACTGCATCGGATATAGATGCAAGGGTGGTCATAGGAAAGGGGAAGGAAGAGAATATTCCAACATATTCACTGAAAATACCCAGATTGGAAAGCGCAACGGTCGCATTTATGGAAGACCTGAAGGTCCAGCTCCTCAAACAGATAACAATCTCAAGCCAGGAAGCACTTGACATAAAAATGTCCCAGAAACTTAAGGATAAATTTTCAGACATGGCAAAAAAAATGATAACTGAAAACATGCCGCATGTAACTGAAAAAAAAGCACAGACAATGTGCGGGTTGCTTGTCCATGACATGCTCGGATTGGGGGATGTTGAATTTCTTTTGAATGATAATTTAATTGAAGAGGTATGCATAAACAGCTCGACTGAACCGGTTTGGATATAT
>CAZLMI010000013.1:0-2388 GCA_964560865.1 Microcaldota archaeon | reverse complement strand
CACAGAAAGCACGGATGGATAAAAACCGATGTTTATATAAATTCGGAAAATCAGATATGGAATTATTCCAGTTCAATCGCAAGAAGAATTGGCAGACAGATAAATACCCAAAATCCATTGCTGGATGCGTATTTGCCTTCCGGAGACCGTGTAAATGCAACATTATATCCAATATCCTCATTTGGAAATACGATAACAATAAGGAAGTTTGCAAGAAAACCCTGGACAATCACAGATTATATAAACTCAAATACGATTACATCCGAAACCGCTGCTTTGCTATGGCTTGCAATCCAGTATGAGACTAATATTATTGTTTCTGGTGGAACCGGTGCCGGAAAAACCAGCCTCCTGAATGTGCTCACTTCGTTTATGCCGATAAACCAGCGGGTCGTAAGCATAGAACAAACGCGGGAGATAACCCTGCCCGCAGGTCTTCAGTGGGTTCCCCTGGTGGTCCGGGAGGCAACAAGCGAAGGAAGTGGAAATGTAAGCATGCTGGATTTGATGGTTAATGCACTGAGGATGCGGCCGGACAGGATAATTGTTGGTGAAATACGAAGAGCAGAAGAAGCACAGGTTCTGTTTGAAGCCATGCACACCGGGCATTCGGTTTATGCAACACTGCATGCAGAAACCGCAGACGAAACCCTTAGAAGACTGACACACGAACCTATCAACATTCCTTCAGTTATGATGGAATCGCTGCATTTGGTCGTCCCGATGTATCGTGATAGAAGAACGGGAAGACGACGGGTTTATGAAATTGCTGAAATTGTACCGACTGAAAAGGAGGGCGTACGAACCAACCTGCTATACCGATGGAGAACGAATTCTGACAAACTCCTGAAAGATGAAAACAGCGTACGGATATTGAACGTCATAAAGACATATGCCAATATGGATGATTCTGAAATCAGGGAAACACTCGAAGAAAGAAAGAAGATTCTGGACTGGCTAGTAAAAAAGGACATAAAAACAGTGGATAAAGTCGGGGGAATTATATCAAGGTATTATTCAAATCCGGATGAAGTGCTAAAACTGGTGCGTGGAAAATGATAAAATCGATATTGTTCATGCCTTTTCCTTTTCACATCGCCAAACCAATAATTAAAGGGTTTTATCCCATAGTGCAGATTCTGCTTAAGTTCTTTCCGGGCCTGGAAAACGAACTTGAAGAAGCAGAAAGCCAGATTAATGCAAAGGATTATCTTGGCGGAGCACTTTTTACTTTCTGTGTTTATTTTCTTTTTTTTATCGTGATACTCGGAAGCTGGGCAACAAGAACAAACCAGCTGGATAAGGTAAGCATAAGATTTGCCATTCTTGCGTTTACTTCGATACTTTCATTTTCGATTTTCTTTTACATTCTTTTGGTTCCGCGCTGGATTGTTTCAAGAAAAAAAGCCGAACTGGAAAGGAACCTTCTTTTTGCAACAAGACATTTGATGATCCAGACTAATGCAGGCGTCCCGTTATTTGATGCAATGGTTTCCATAAGCGAAGAATACGGAAATTCAAATCTGGATTATGGAGAGGTAAGCAAAGAGTTCAAAAAAATAATCAAGGAGGTAAAAAGCGGGAAGGATCTTGCAAAGGCATTTGAAGAAAGCGCAACACGAAACCCTTCACAGTATTACAGAAGGATAATATGGCAGCTGTCAAATGCACACCTCTCGGGTGCAAATATGGGAACCGTGCTTAAGGATATGGTCGGATTTCTTTCTGATGAACAAAGAATAATGATAAGAAATTACGGATCACAGCTAAACCCCCTCTCATTATTTTATATGCTTACATGCATAATCGCACCCACAATGGGAGTCATATTCCTGATGATTTCTTCGACATTTGTTGACGTCCCGGTCAATGAAATGACGTTTGGAACAATCATCCTGTTCCTGGTAATAATGCAGATGATGTTTATCGGGCTTATAAAAAGCAGAAGACCAACGGTGGCACTATGAACATAACTGGATATGTCCAAAATCTGCTCGATGCATGCGATTTGGAGTATAGTGCAGGCGAATTCATAAAAAGGTCAATCGGGTATGGAATTGGATTTGGAATAGGATTTGGTCTGTTCTTTGCGGGTTTTTACCTGCCATGGGCAATATACACATTTATCCTGGTTTTTATTTTATTTCAGGCAGTTGTTTTTTCCCTTCTTTTAATAACCACCAATTCACGAATTTCCATGATGGAAGAAATGCTTCCTGATTTTCTTTCGCTTATGGCAAGCAACATAAAAAGCGGCCTTACTTATGATCGTGCGCTGCTCCTGTCAGCAAGAAAAGAATTTGGACCGCTTTCAGCAGAAATAGACCATGCTGCAAAAAAGGCAATGACAGGCACGCCGTTTACGGAAGCCTTTATGGACATGACAAA
>CAZLMI010000012.1:6077-11414 GCA_964560865.1 Microcaldota archaeon | reverse complement strand
ATGAATTCTTCGAAGACTCGAGCGCGATTTCTCTTGCCCGGTCCCGAATATTTTCAGTAGTGGATACAAGGCTCTGGAATGATGCATTTATTTTCTGGTCGGCAAGCATCTGCAGGTTTGTTGCCTTGCCATCGGAAAAACCTTTGGATATCTCGTCAGCACCCTGCATAAAACCGATAAATCCAATGACCATGATAGTAGTGATTATCAATTGGTAAATCTCTTCTTTTGCAAGAAATTTGACTTCCTGGATGCCAAACCCTTCCCCGAACATGTAGATTACTACGATTGCACAAAGCGAGGTGATGATTGCTGCTCCGGCAAGCAGTTGCCAGCCGGCTGCAAATGACTGGCTGATCAAAAGCAAACACGCCAAAAACACAATCAATGTAAATTTTTTCATTATAACACTCTCGGCAACCCGGGAATTTCCACATCCCCACCCAAAATCTCTGAAAACGTCCTTACAAACATCACAGTAACCAGGATATTAAGAAGGGGCAAAAGATATGCAGGAATCAAAACACTGCTTACATTCTGCAAATCCTGTGGACCTGCCATTCCTTCCATAGACTTCCTTGCAAATTCAGCAGGATTGACACCGACTCCTTTCGGTGTTCCGCTGCATAACTGTGCACAGTCTTTCTGGATTGGAGGGGTGTATGTATATGATACCGGAGATTCGATGCATGACTGGCATTCTGACAACGGCACGCTTCGTTTACAGGTTGATGAACAGGTTACGAAACTGCATGCCTCGGCCGGACAACCTTCGGGCAGATTTCCGGTTGAAAGCTGAACCCGGCAATGAACAGGACAAAGATCGCATGACTGGTAAGTGTAATTCGCACAGCTTGAAGTTGGGGAATAGCTTACCCTACACGTAGCAGGACAGGCTTTTAATGAACAATTATAATTGGAATCGGCAAAACCTTTTGGAAGCAAATCAGCACAATTTTCCTGTGGCACCCAGGTGCCGCCCGGAAGCATTATCCTGCATGAAAGCGGGCATAGCTTGCAGTTAGCCGGATCGGCTGAAGTCGAATCGTAAGCCTGGCAACTTCCGGTAATTGGCTGGGTTGGCGATATTCCGCAACCTTGTTCCTTACATCCGTCTGCCTGCTGTGCAAATATGCTGTTGGTACTATTCGCACAAACATCGGCATTTGGATCATTAAGAGTATAGAAATCCATATTGAACCTGCATGCATATGGAGTAAGCGCACAACTATAACCTGTTTCTGCTTTTCTGACACTAGGTGCATTTGCACAATCGCTGCCTGAAAGGTTATTGAGCATTACAGCATCCAGCTTGCATGAACCCGGACATTTTTGGCAGGCAGCAGAATTGCAGTCTATTGCTGAGGAAGTAATACCGCCCGGAACTGCACCCATAGAAGTAGAAGGATAGGATTCCCCGAATTTGGTGATATTGACAATCCTGCATTCCTGAGGACAATCCTGGCAAAGATCCTCGCACTTTTGCGGTTCCCAGTATGGAAGGACGTCCACACAGGTTTGAGTTGATATGTTGCTTCTGGCACACGTTTGCGAACTATTGCAATCAGTGGTATAATTCAGAAGATAATTGAATGAGATATTCGCCGCCAGGGCAACGCGGCAGTTTGAACTGGTATTAAGGCAGGTAAAAAATGAATTGGTCTTGCCGGGATTCGGAATAGTCGGACTTGCACAATCGCTTTTTAACGCAGGGATAGTCTTGCATTCGTTCGGACAAATTGCATTCAGGTTTTCAGCAGGATTGGAAACATATCTTGTGATTTTACAATAACTCGGAACAGTCGAGCAGGCCTCCTGGACAAGGTATTGTGCGCACAAAAATGAAGAAAACGGATAGGGCAGTTCACGGCAGGTGGAATAACAGTTTACCTGACCACCGCTTGAATTTTTTACATTAGTATGGGTATCATACCAGGTACATGATTCGACAGTGGTGCTGCCAACCGTAACAGACTTGACAGTACCATCGTTTATTTTTTTTGCGTTTTCAGAACCAAGAATATTTTTGATATCGGTAAAATTGTTCAATGCCTTTTTATGGGAAATATCATATGCAATAGGCACATGCGCCAGGCATTCGGAGGGACAACTCGTGGAGGTATCCGGAAATGCCTTATCCCCGAAAAGGGTGACGTTGAGAGTAAACCAGTCAAATGCGTACATGGCAGGAAAAACAAACATTATTCCGACTGCACTTGCAATAAGCAGTCCGCCGGTTTTTCTGGTAAGGAAAAATGAGCGTGCGACAATTCCAAGAAGAAGGAGTATTGGCCCTATTTTGTAGGAAACTTCCTTGACAAAAAATTGCTGGGCATATAAAGATGAAAGGATGTTCTGGTACCATTCCAAAATGGTTGATGCCCGGTCAACATCCATTATTTTTTGTGCTTCCCCGGGAATGCCCATGGAGGCGGAAAGCCACAAACACGGAATCGGACTGATTAACTGGGTACAGTATGCGCTTACACGCGCATTTGAATACATTGCAGCATTGACCGAATAGTCGACAGCAGTGGCGGCATTGTCCTCAATCATTTTTGATATTCCGCTTATGTATGCGTCCGCAGTACGAATGGAACATAATGTGGAATCAGTAACCTGGCACTGTAATTTTTCCCCGGTGCTTGCATCAGATAGCTGGGCATAATTCACAATAGTCATCAGTATGCCATCAAGAAAAGAGATCACGCTAATCAGGCAGATCAGAATAATACCGGTGACTACAAGCTGGTTTAATTCGACCGAACCCCATGCCTTCAAATCACGCACATCAAATGCAATGCCGAACATATAGGCAAATGCAATGAATAATATTGAAATAATCAAAGCTCCGAAGGACAGAACCCTCCAGTCACGAACCAGTTCAAATCCAGAACTTTTTTCAGACCCTGAGATTAATTTCTGAGTTGGTGTTTCGGATGCTGTAAACGAAAGGCAAAGGAAGCATAACAGTACAATATAAATTATTTTTTTGATCATCCAATCACCTTGAGCATGAGCGAAAGGTGAACAATGAACGATTTGTCGTTCATCCAATCACCTTGAGCGCTTTAGATATAGAAGAAACAAACGTTATCAGAACTGCGATTGTCAGATTGGGAAGGAAGTATGCCTGGGGCAGCACTATTGCGATATCCCAGAGATTCCCGACATAACCGCAGGTACCTGCCGCGGCATCATTGATTAACGTTTCATAGGATTTGCAATCCTGAAATACTGCGTCATACATCATTGCATTGAAAGTAGCGAACAATGGAAATAAAATAAACAAACCAATGGAAAGCGCTATCATGAGATTTCCAAAATCACGCAATGGAGGAATGAAACGGAATGCAAGTCCAAACGGCAAAAGAATTGTGACCATGTATTCTTTTATAAATTCAAGAAATATCTTTTGAATGGAAACGCTTACCATTGCAGGAATAATAAATACATCCCTAAGAAGATCGAACTGGCCTGCGCGGCCTTTTTTCCAGCCATTCAAACCGGTATAAACCCCGCCAATAAAAGGATAGTTGATGCCCCACACCTCATTTGCATCCATCCTTTGGGTGTTATATTTGACCATGGATTCCATGCTGTTCTCAATCCTTACAAAATGGCAGCTTGCGAGCTTGGAAACGTCGATATGCCCGCCGCTATAACATTGGGAATTTGCACCCAGTTGGTCATAGGTATAACTTCCGAATGCATTTACAAACGAACAGGAAAAGGTAAGAATGGCACCAGACCCGAGCAAAAGAAATATTGAAAAAAGCATGTGCCACAGTTCGTCTTTTGCAAAAATGGTATAGTTTGCATTTCCGGTAACGCTTCCAACCATATACGCGAGGGAAATTATCAGTGTCATGGTAATAAGCAAAAGAGAAATTGGAACACCTACCGAGGAACTGGTTGCCAGGGCAAAAACATCCTGCACACAATTTCCGATACTGAACTTGAGTGCAAAATCCCAGACATCCGCAGCAGTAAGGACTGAAGAAAAGAGAACCAGTGAAAACAAAAATATCATGGCATGTTTCATCAGACCATCCTCTGGAGACCCATCATATCCGCTTCCCCGCCGATTGCCGCAGAGATTCCTTTTGTACTCACATATGTCGTTATAGCCACGACAAGTGCATCAACATAGGTAATGACTATGAGATTATTTATCGGTTTAAGATTTGCTGAAACCACCCTGTAAACCGCTTCAGGATCGATATTGCTTGCAGCATCCAGGCTTCCGCCGGCCAAAAATGCGCTGAATGCAATCTGCCCGACGATTGCAATTAACGGATAGATAACCGCGGTAATCGGCTGGTACAGGCCCATAAAACACCCAATAAATCCAGCCAAAGCCGGAATACACGCTGGAATGCCTATAACCAGCCACCAGCCGATTTCGCTAAGCCCCATGAAAGTCCTGAATGCAGTACTCTGGCACATGAATTTCAGCCAGTCTGCACCAGAAGGCAGGATTAGCGAAATAGTCGCAAGATCGCCTGAAGAAATAACCGGATTTGGATAGGTAATTGACTTGTGCAATTCACCGACAAGAATAATTGAAAATGGATACATCACGTATGCACCGATTGCAAGAGCGATTATCGTATTCCCGATTTTTCGGGTAAATGGAATCATACGAAACGCAAAACCAAGCGGCAGGATATAAAAAGGCACGACTGAATTAAAAAATTTCAAAAGGGTATTCAGCGTAGTATAAATGTAAAGGGAATTTGCAAGACCCTGCGCAGCAAGGCTCGGGGCAGAAAGAAGGGCGCTGTATCCGGTCCAGTCTGCATTGGTATAACTGAAACCAAAAAACCAGATTGGAATTGAAACCCGGTATGAATAACCGGACATCGCGGTAAGTCTTGAAGAAATAAGGATATCGGTACGATAGGCTGCGGTGATATTGCCAAGCGTGGCGCCAGTCACTTTTTCAGCAGCTGAAATCACATTCGTCTGCCCGGTCAGGATTTCCACGCCTTGATTGGTAAGGAATAACGAAGTAAAAACGACCGCAATGAGCACACCACCGACAATAAGCTCACGCAATTCAATCTGCGCCCAGCTTTTCACGGCAGGCATGGAAAGCGCATCCCCAATCATGTTTGCAATGGCAACCAGGATAACGGAGAATATTATTGCACCAGGTACAATGGCGTATGCAAAATCATATCCTGCAGCATTAATACTGCCGAATAGAATTAACAGTGCAAATATTATGCCGCAACGCATGCGTTACATTCAAAAATAAGCTTAATAAAGGGCTCAGTCGGATTTCAGGAAATTTACGCCATGGAAGTTAATTGTTTGAAAGCAAGGATTCCT
>CAZLMI010000012.1:5218-6067 GCA_964560865.1 Microcaldota archaeon | reverse complement strand
CGGTTTTGAAAAAAGAATACGACTCGGAAAGATAAAGTTTTTCAAGCTGGCTTCCGGCTTCCTTGATCAATGATACGATTTCCCCTTTAGGCACGTCTTCGTACAGATATGCGATGGAGAATTTCATTAATTTGGATTGCGCAGCATCTTCCCTTGCTTTTAGAAGAATCCTTCTGATTCCCCTGCCTTCATAAGCGAGAAGAACCGCGGGATCTTCCAGATATAACGCATTTGAAGACCCGCTTTTCACAGTTTTGGTTTCAACATCAAGATGGGCTGACCATGCAAGGCCAACACCAATAAGCATACGGTTGACATAGCATCCATAGGAAAAGCCGTATCTTAAGATGGTTTCAATCTCACCCTGGGTGACATCAAAAGAGCATTTTCGCATAACCTTCAGTGCGTCCTCTGAATCTTCCGGATCGAGCTTTTTTATTTCAACCTGATCTTCATCAAGTAACTTTACAAAACTCTTCTTTTTTGGTTCCTCTTCGGTTTTTTTCTCTTCTTTTTTTGTTGTGACTAGATTCATAAATATCACATGAATTTGGTATTGCAGACCGGGCAGCGGGTTAAGAATGCCTCGGAGCTATACCCGCAGATAGGACAGGTGTAAGTAACCTTTTTAGAACGTTCATACTCGGCCTCAAAATTGTATCCGCATTCCGAGCATTTTTTTGCATCAAGATCATTCAGTGCCTTGCATTTGACGCATTTTCTTCTAAACATGCTTTTGATATGAACCCCGCATTTGGGGCACCTTTCCATATTCAAAGTAATGTTCTCCCCGCAATTCGGGCATTTTTGTGCCTGTCCGGAACCATGAGAACCCTTGAACATGTTCTT
>CAZLMI010000012.1:0-5208 GCA_964560865.1 Microcaldota archaeon | reverse complement strand
ACCCATAACTTATCTAATTACTCCTATTCATTTATATTTTTATTTTACACTGGTTGTTTGGTATTTATGTTGGCAAATGAAAAGGCGATGGGTGCAAAGCCGGTCAAACGGCTAAAAAATCTCCTTACTTACGGGAATCTCTGGTTATATCTTCTCTCGTTAATACGCACAAAAGGAAGGGTATACGCGTATAATTTAGATGAAGAAATAGAAAATGAATTCTTTTTCAGGCCGAGCAGGGTAATGGTTTATATCGTATTGCACAAGCTGGAAGGTGAGAAACTGATAAGTTCCAAATTCGAGGAGAGAAGAAAATATTATACGATTACAAAGAACGGCAGCGACTCCCTTGAAATGGCAAAGGAGTATTTTTTAATTCTTGGAAAAAAATTATAGGAAATTTCAAGTGAACTTCGTTCACAACTCCCTAATGGAATTCGTGTACATCAAGCAACCATCTCCAAACCGGTTTAATTTCAATTGTTTTTCCATTTTGTTTTACTGTTTTTTCCTGATCGAACGTAAAAATCAAACCATGGTTTAGTTTAAAAAAATCCATGGCTTCGATCAAACCTTTAAATTCTCTTTCTTTGTTTTTTTCATTAACTTCGAAACAAACCTGAATTGCCATGTTTTTTTTATCTTTAAAAACCACAAAATCACATTCATGATTATCCTTAAAGAAGAAACACCTGTAACCCCTACGCATTAATTCTAAAAAGACAAGATTCTCCAAAAGATTACCATTGTCCAGATATCTTGGAAGAGTCAGGATATTTCTTATTCCATTATCAATAAAATATAATTTCCTGTTTGCTTTCAACAATTTCCTGTTTGACTCAAAATATTGATGATTTAGAAAAGTAAGATATGCTGTTTCTAGTGCATTGACATACTTTTTTACAGTATTTACACTATTAATTTTCAAAGTTTCGGCGATATTATTATAACTAACTTCTTTTGCAGTGTTAGTTGCAAGATAAAACAGAATATCCTTGAATACTTTTTCATTTTCTATCTTAAACCTGGGGATTATATCTTTGTAGATTATATCGTTATAGATATTGTGCAAAATATCTTTGTTATTTGTTTTGACGAATTGTGGAAACCCACCGGTTTCAAGATATTGTTTAAATAAAGAAAGAATTTCTGATCGTTCATCTAATGAATAATACTTCTTATTTTTTACATTACTTAATTTCAGATATTCATTAAAAGAAAATGGTAAAAGAAGAATATCAATATGTCTTCCGGTCAAAGCGGTTGCTAATTCGGAGCTCAGCAGTTTTGCATTTGAACCAGTAATAAAAACTTTATTTTTTTCGTTGTAAAGTCGTCTTATGAATAATTCCCATCCATTAACATTCTGGATTTCATCAAAGAAAAATGTTTTTGATTTTCCATAAACTTCATAAATTGCTTTCAGAAGAGTATCAAAATCATCAGAAGAGAATTTTATCAGACGATCATCTTCAAAATTAACATAGGCGCCATTCTTTGTTTTTCTTCGAAATTGTATCATAAGATAGGACTTTCCAGCCCTTCTTGGCCCGGTTATTGCTATAATTTCTTCATTATTTAAGTATTTTTCAAAATCAACATCACGCTCTATATCGTTAGTAATTTTTTCTATCATTTTCTTCTGATCCAAAAGGACTTCCACAAGATCAATATAATTCATAGCCATCACGTTTGCATTCGTATTGCATAATTATTATAGTTTATATGCATTATAAATGCATACATATAAAATGGTATTTGTTAATCGTAGATAAACATAGAAACTAAAATTAAAGTTAAGTGCAAACGCGGGGTGTTCAGATCTGAGAGTATGAAAGAGTTAGTGCCCGCAGACCAAATTAATATACAGGGAAGGGGATATTAATTTATATGAAAAATATCATTTATGAAAATAATAATAAGCGGAACACCCGGAACTGGTAAAAGCATGGTTGCCGCAAAGGTTGGCGAATTGACAGAAACCAGGGTTATATCAATTACTGATTTTGCAAAAAAAAGCAAACTTGGAAAAGAGATAGACATACGCAGTTTAAAAAAACTTTTATTAAAAGAACTCAAAAAGAAAAAAACGTATGTGGTTGAGGGTCATCTGGCATGCGAATTTAAAATTCCGGCTGATTTTGTCTTTGTATTAAGAACACATCCAACCATACTTAAGAAAAGACTGCTGCCACGCGGATATGGAATAAAAAAATTAGAAGAGAATCTGTTTGCGGAAATGCTCGATTATTGCACACAACGAACCGAAACAGAATATGGAAAACCACCACTTGAAATTGACACCACCAGACTGACCGCAAATGGCACGGCAAGAAAAATTGTCAGTGCCATAAAGAAAAGAAAGGAGATTCTGGATAGGGTCGATTATTCCGGGGAAATCAAAAAATATTTAAAACTGAAAAAATAATATATAAAAACGAAGGATGAGAGACATGGCAGAAAAAGAAGAAAAAAAGATGATAGAGGCCGCATTATTCATATCTTCAAGACCAATGGCACTTGAGGAATTCCGCACGCTTACCGGAATAGGGGCAATGGGTTATTTGCAGAATCTGATGCAGGAATTGCAACAGGACTATGAAACCCGCGGGAGTGCAGTTGAAATAGCAAACATCGAAGGCAAATATTCGATGAGGGTACGCAACCCATATATAGAAAAGGTGAAACAGTTCGCGCAGGACACCGAAATAGGAAAAACCGCATTGCGGACACTTGCATACATATCAAAACATGACGGAGTTCTGAAGTCCGAACTGGTAAAAAGAATAGGAACACAGGTATATCAGGATGTAAAGGAACTGGACGATGCAGAATTCATAAAGCAAAAAAAAGCAGGAAGAAGTTCCAGACTCCATGTTACGGAAAAATTTAAGATGTATTTTGAAAAGACGTAGCTATTTCAGTTTCCACTTCTTTGTCTTGTATTTGCTTTTTTCAGGTTCACAGTTTAGAGCATAGTATACTGCAACGTCTTTTCCTTTTACCTCGAATACTGCCGATGCGATGGTTTCGCAGTCGTCTTTCCGAATAAGGCTGTGATGGGTACTGTCATGATGATCGGATAAAATGGAGAGAATATCATCCACCGATGAGATGTGGGCAGAATGCATTTTTTTCAATCTTGCCTTGGAAGTTTCATATCTCGATCCTTCAAGATTGTAATGCCTCAGGTGCTCAAAATGATTGGTCTTGAATACTGATTTGACGTGATTTCCAACGTACATATTGGAACGAATCTGCTCAAGGTCATACGCGTGTTTCTGGTCAGCAAATATGAGATTGAAAGACCGGCTTAATTCCGCAGCCAGTGAAGGGTATATATTTTTTGCTTCCTCCGCGCTCTTTGCCTGTTGAAGCAACAGCTCGACTACGGAAAAATTTTCGTTGACTCGCCTTCTTGGAATATGGGTAACCGGACCCCACGCAGTTGCAATTGCCAGACCGTATTTGTTTAATCCAAACCATGCTCCGGGCATCTTTTTATCCTTGAATAAAACTGCATCTTTGGTTATTTCAATAAAATTGTTTCTGTTTTTTTCTTCCCTGAGCCTGTCCCTGTTCTTGAAAATCAGCCAACGATCTTCCAATTTAATCCAGCCTATGGAACACATAAAAAAGAAACCCAGATAAGAATTATAAAATGAGATGTGGGCAAATTGCACGCCCGGATGATGAAATTTCGCCGACGGTAGGATTGTCAGCTTTGCTGGCAATATTTGGTCGCCAGACCAAAGCTTTTGAACCTACAATCCCAAAGGGACCGGTTGACATGAAAGTTTTTGGCAATTTATTTTCCAAAAGCTTCACTCAAGACCGGCGCACTACCGGGTTATGCGACGTCGGCGTTAGTATAATGAAAGAAGTATATACCAGAGGTATAAAAAAGCTATTTCCTCCTGTCAATTATGTCCAAGGCATCCTTTCCGGTGCCGATAAGTGTGATTGGAACACCGATTTTCTTTTCCGCATCATTCACAAATGCCTGCGCTTCCTTTGTCAGGTCTGAGAATTTTTTTACACCTGCATTTCCCGGAAACCTTACATCCAACTTTGTCATGGCAATCTGGGTCGCACTGTTGACCATAGCGGCAAATTTCAAATCATCATAATGAAGGCTTAATGAAGTTCTTCTTGGCCTTCCGGTCACTGTGCCATATTCCTGCATTCCTTTTGGCTCTGCAACCTCCTTTGATACCTCGTCTTTCAATGAACCACCGCCAACACGGGTGGTGTATGCCTTGATTACCATGATTACTTCGTCAATTGATTTTGGACCAAGCCCGACATCTGCGGCAATGGTCGATGCAGAGGTATCCTTTGAAGTGACATAGGGATAGCCGCCATAAAGCACGGAAAGCATGAAACCCTGCGAACCCTCAACCAATACGCTCTTTGCCCGATTAACTTCCTCAGCAACATCACAAAGAAATGGTTTAAGTTCCTTTGAATCCTGTGCAACTGTTGCAACCCTTCCTGCCCTGTCCATTATTGCAGGACCGCAACCTGTTTTTGTACTGCCTATTTTATCTGGTGTTTTTGACGCATCCCTTTCAAGATGCTCTTTAGTAATTACTGTCGCCCGTTTATCAACGCCAGCACGCTTTTGTGTACCAGTCATTTCAATTTCTTTTAAGAAAACTTCCGGATTTACCGCAACTCCTGCACCTATAAGAATCCTGGCCTTTTCATGAACAAAACCACAACTGAGCATTCGGAGCGGGTAACGTTTTCCATTGTACCATACTTCGTGCCCGGCATTCGGGCCAACACCGCCGCGTGCAATTATTTCGTATTTGTCTGCAAGCGCCAGATGAGAGATAATCTTCCCCTTGCCCTCATCACCAAATTGTCCGCCTACGAGGATGGTTTTTGTCATTAAGTCACCGGAAAATACAATAAATAGAATATTAACTATTGGAAGTGTCAGCTTTTAACGGTTTTGATTGAGTTCCGGATGCTCGATTGGGATATCCCTGAACCGGTCGATTTTGTATATATATGTGGGCTCTATTCTTTGTACGATATTTGAGAATTTGGATTTGATATCGGTCACTGCATCCCTCAATTTTTCCATGGATTCCACTTCAATATCAATTACCAGATCCCAGTTTCCGAGAACTTTCAGATGGTGGATGATATTTGAATGAATATTGCAATAAGTAAAAAATTTTCTTTCTTCTTTTTCAT